>NZ_JBNGCJ010000341.1:0-13766 GCF_049974785.1 Vibrio genomosp. F10 str. 9ZD137 | reverse complement strand
GTCAAACCTTTCATCGCCGTGGCAGCCCTGCAAGAAGGTGTCGTTACAACGAAAACCGTGCGTAATGACCCTGGCTACTGGAAAATACCAAATTCGAAGACTCGCCCTTTTAGAGATTGGCTTCGTTGGGGACACGGAAAGGTCGACATTGTAAAATCTATTGAAGAATCCGTGGATACTTTCTACTACCAAATCGCTTATGATATGGGCATAGATCGCCTATCAAGTTGGATGAGCATGTTTGGTTTTGGCGAATATACCGGTATTGATATTTACGAAGAAAGTAAAGCCAATATGCCCACTAGAGACTGGAAAGTCGCCCGTCATCGCACGCCTTGGTACCAAGGCGATACCATTCCTGTGGGGATAGGCCAGGGCTACTGGACAGCAACGCCGATGCAAATCGCCAAAGCTACCTCTGTCCTCATTAATCATGGCGAAGTCACGGCGCCACATTTACTCCGTTCAACGATTAAAAATGGCGAGAAGTTTGACCTTCAACAGCTGGAGGATTTTGAAACATACCCTCCTATTACCGGGGTTCCTGAACGATACTGGAATGTCGCAACCGAAGGCATGCGTCTGGTTAACCACGGTGTCAAGGGAACGGCGCGACGTGCGTTTAGAGACCTTAAATATGTCAGTGCAGGCAAGTCAGGAACGGCGCAGGTATTTGGCCTTGCAGAAGACCAAGAATATAACGCGGATGAATTAGAAGAGCATCTTCGCGATCATGCCCTGTTTACCGGTTATGCGCCTTTCGATAAGCCCGAGTTCGTCGTTACTGTCGTATTAGAAAATGCAGGCGGAGGCTCCACTCATGGTGGTCCAGTCGTCAGACGAATATTTGATCATGCAATACTTGAAAGACAAGAAGGAACAGAACAATGATCTTTGATCCTTCAACAGGAAACAATCGCGCTTTTTTTCACCGCTTTCATATCGACCTGCCGCTATTACTCGGCATACTTGTCCTGATGGCATTTGGCCTTGTTGTGATGTACAGCGCAAGTGGGCAAAGCTATGGGATGATGGACAGACAAGCAATGCGAATGGCGCTGTCACTAGGCGTTATGGCAATGTTGGCTCAAATCTCCCCTCGAACCTACGAATCACTGGCTCCTTTTTTATTCTTTTGTGGCATAACCTTGTTGCTTGGAGTGCTGTTTTTTGGTGAAGCCTCAAAGGGAGCGCAACGTTGGTTAAACTTAGGGTTTATTCGCTTTCAACCCTCTGAATTACTTAAGCTAGCCGTTCCTTTAATGGTCGCGCGTTACATAGGAAAACGAGCTATACCGCCAAGCTTTAGAACCATTATAATCTCATTGGTGATGGTATTTGTTCCCACGATTCTGATTGCTAAGCAGCCCGATCTAGGCACATCCATTCTCATCGCCGCTTCAGGTATTTTTGTTATATTTCTAGCGGGTATCAGCTGGAAAATCATTTTTGCAGCGATGGCCTGTGTAGGGGCTTTTGCGCCCATATTATGGTTTTATTTAATGCGCGAGTACCAAAAAGTACGCGTTAGAACACTGTTTAATCCTGAGTCCGATCCGCTGGGTGCTGGCTACCACATCATCCAAAGTAAGATAGCAATCGGTTCGGGCGGCATATCCGGTAAAGGTTGGCTGCAAGGCACTCAGTCTCAACTCGAGTTTCTACCCGAGCGACATACTGACTTTATCTTTGCGGTTATCGCAGAAGAATGGGGCATGCTAGGGATTCTCGCTTTGCTGACCATTTATCTGTTCATCATGGGAAGAGGCTTATATCTAGCGAGCCAAGCTCAAACCTCTTTTGGACGAATGATGGCGGGCAGCATTATCTTAAGCTTCTTTGTCTACGTCTTTGTTAACATTGGCATGGTCAGTGGTATTTTGCCCGTTGTTGGCGTTCCTCTACCACTCATTAGCTATGGTGGTACCTCAATGGTCACCTTGATGGCGGGCTTTGGCATATTGATGTCGATACACACTCATAGAAATGCATTCTCAAAGGCAACATAAATTGATCATCCAGAAGCACATTCTCATACTCGCAGTGACCAGTGCAACCTTATTCGGTTGTTCGTCATCTGGCCGCTATAGCCTCGATCAAGACGTCGCGCCCAAAGAACCTATTTCGGTCGATCATATTGAAGATGCGGTACCTCAATATGAACCTTATAGCTTGGGGGGAAACAGTAATTACACCCTCCGTGGCAACAGCTACGTTATCGTTAAAAACGCGAAAGGCTTTACCGAAACGGGCAAAGCCTCTTGGTATGGTAAAAAATTTCACGGTCATTTGACTTCAAATGGTGAAATTTACGACATGTATTCGATGACAGCAGCGCATAAAACTCTGCCGATTCCTAGCTACGTCAAAGTCACTAATCAGGATAACGGAAAATCGACCGTAGTTCGTGTTAATGACCGAGGCCCATTTCATGAGGGTCGCATCATCGATTTAAGCTATGCCGCTGCCATCAAACTGGATGTCGTCAAAACAGGTGTTGCTAATGTGGAAATTGAAGTCATTACGGTTGAACGGCCAGAATCCGCCCATAAACAAAACGCACTACCAAGCTATATTGTGCAAGTCGCTACCTCGAAGCACCAAGATCGCTCTTTAAACCTCTCCAACGATCTCGCGGCAAAATTGTCTGTACCCAGTTATATTGAATCCAATCAATCCCTTCATCGTGTTTTTCTCGGGCCATTTAATGACTATACGTTGACGCAACAGACCCTTGAGCAAGTTAAAGTGCTTGGATACTCTTCAGCCTTCATAAAAAAGCACACAGTCGCCCAGTAATCACTCATCATATTCGGTGCCATAGACGTGGCACTGGTGTGAATAATGGTTTCTGTTAATATACGGACAGTTAAAACAAAAATTTTGTATTCATCATGAAAAAAACATCAGTATTTAATACCATCCTCACATGCTCGATTGCTCTTTCTTCCGTTGCAACTACTCTGGCTAACGCCTCACCAATAGTCGTACCTGACGCGCCCCAAATCGCTGCAAAAGGATTCGTTCTTCTTGATTTTCATTCCGGAAAAGTTCTGGCTGAAAAAGAGATGAATACCAAATTATCCCCAGCAAGCTTAACCAAGATGATGACAAGCTACGTCGTTGGTCAAGAGATAGAGCGTGGTAACCTTTCACTGACCGATGAAGTGACCATCAGTGAAAACGCGTGGGCGAAGAACTTTCCTGACTCATCAAAAATGTTCATCGAAGTCGGTACAACAGTGACCGTTGAAGATCTCAACCGCGGTATTATCGTTCAATCGGGTAATGATGCCTGTGTCGCGATGGCTGAGCATATTGCAGGATCAGAAGACGCCTTTGTCGATTTGATGAATGCTTGGGCAGATACCATTGGCATGACCAACACTCACTTTGCCAATGTACATGGTTTAGACAGCGATAGTCTCTATTCTACCCCGTACGATATGGCGCTTTTAGGATCGGCGCTGATCCGCGACGTACCCGACGAGTACCGTATCTACTCAGAAAAAAAATACACTTACAACGGCATCACACAGTACAACCGTAACGGATTATTGTGGGACAAGAGCATGAATGTTGATGGCATTAAAACCGGCCACACAAGTAATGCAGGTTATAGCTTAGTCAGCTCAGCGACTGAAGGTAAAATGCGTTTGGTGGCGGTCGTAATGGGCACCAAAAACGCCAATGCACGAAAATCTGAAAGCAAAAAACTACTCAGCTATGGTTTTAGATTCTTCGAAACAGTCGCACCTCACAGTGCTGGCGAAACCTTCGTTGAAGAAAAAATCTGGATGGGTGACAAAGATAGTGTTGCTTTAGGCGTGGATGTCGACACTTACGTGACCTTACCTCGTGGCCAAGCCAAGAACCTAACCGCAAGTTTTGTTCTTGAAAGTGAACTAGAAGCACCGATCATGAAAGGTGACGTAGTCGGTAAACTTTTCTACCAACTTGAAGGCGAAGATGTTGCCGAATACCCATTACTCGCTCTAGAAGACGTTCAGCAAGGCGGTCTATTTAGCCGACTTTGGGACTATCTAATGTTACTTTTCAAAGGTTTTTTCTAATCTGACCTTTTTAATTATTTGAAAAGCTGCCTAGTGCAGCTTTTTTCCTTTTGGTACTTAGTTGAGATTCCGCTCAATAGACAGTAATATGCGTCCCCTAAAAACCGATTTAACCTTGGAGTATCTACAATGATGACCATTAATTCAGATGCAAAGCTTAAAGACTTGCTCGAATTCCCGTGTTCATTCACCTTTAAAGTGATGGGCTACGCAAAACCTGAATTACCGGAGTTGGTATTGGAAGTCATTCAACGTCATGCTCCAGGTGACTACAGCCCAGTCGTTAAGCCAAGCGCTAAAGGCACGTATAATTCAGTGTCAATCAACATCACAGCAACCTCAATTGAGCAGGTAGAAACCCTGTATAAAGAGCTCGGCGATATTGATATCGTACGCATGGTCTTATAATAAAGTTTAAACTTTAAAATAATATTGAAAGCAGCCATTGGCTGCTTTTTTGTTTTCAATCAGACACCTATGATATATGAGCATTTTTTCTAGTTAATTTGTGGTTATCAATATGTAGTTCATTCTCATGAATGTGTTTATAATGCGATAACTTTACAAATCACTACGGAAAGCGGAATGCTAAATCAATTAGTCGTCAGACAACTTGGTCGCCAAGATTACCATCCTGTATGGAAAGCGATGCACGAGTTCACCGACAATCGAACCGATGAAAGTAGCGATGAAATTTGGTTAGTTGAGCATAATCCTGTATTTACGCAGGGGCAGGCAGGAAAAGCAGAGCATATTCTCGCTGCGGGTGATATTCCTGTCGTACAAAGTGATCGTGGGGGGCAAGTCACTTATCATGGTCCAGGTCAGTTAGTGGCCTACTTCTTAATTAACCTAAGACGAAAAAAATTAGGCGTTCGAGATCTCGTTACACATATTGAGAATCTCGTCATTAATACTCTGAAAGCTTACAATATCGAAGCTTCAGCCAAGCCCGACGCACCCGGTGTTTATTCCGACAATAAAAAGATCTGTTCCCTTGGATTAAGAATTCGAAAAGGCTGTTCTTTTCATGGTCTAGCACTGAATGTTGATATGGACTTGTCTCCGTTTTTGCGTATCAATCCATGTGGTTATGCAGGAATGGAAATGGTACAGGTTAGCCAGTTAGGTGGACCAAGTCAGCTAGACGTCGTTGAACAGCAATTAATACAAGAACTCGTCGCACTCCTAGACTACGAGCACGTTAAATTTTGCACAAAAGCCCTTAACGAGAAGCAGTAAAATCATGAGCAAACCAATTCAAATGGAAAAAGGCGTCAAATACAGAGACGCTGACAAAATGGCATTGATTCCTGTTAAAAACATGCCAAGCGAAACAAAAGAAGTATTGCGTAAACCAGACTGGATGAAAATAAAGCTGCCATCTGACAGTAAGCGCATCAAAGAGATCAAGTCGGCTCTACGTAAAAATAACCTTAACTCGGTGTGTGAAGAAGCCTCTTGCCCTAACCTTTCAGAGTGTTTCAACCACGGAACGGCAACCTTCATGATTCTAGGTGCTATCTGTACACGCCGCTGCCCATTTTGTGATGTTGGCCACGGCCGACCTCTTGCTCCTGAAGGCGATGAACCGAAGAAGCTGGCACAAACCATTAAAGACATGAAACTTAAGTATGTGGTGATTACCTCTGTCGATAGAGACGACTTGAGAGACGGAGGCGCACAGCACTTTGCCGATTGTAACCGAGAAATCCGCGAGCTTAACCCTAACATTCACATTGAAACATTGGTCCCTGACTTTCGTGGCCGTATGGACATCGCCCTTGAGTTACTCAAAGACAACCCACCGGATGTCTTTAACCATAACCTAGAAACCGCCCCACGCCTGTACCGTAAAGCGCGCCCAGGTGCGAACTACAAGTGGTCGTTAGAACTTCTTAAAAAGTTTAAACAGCAACACCCTAATGTTCCGACAAAATCGGGGGTAATGATGGGGCTTGGGGAAACAAAAGAAGAGATCATTCAAGTTCTTAAGGACTTACGTGAGCACGATGTTACCATGCTCACTCTGGGTCAGTACCTCGCACCAAGCCGTCACCATTTGCCAGTGGAACGCTATGTACCGCCGGCTGAATTTGAAGAGTTGAAAGAAATTGCGTTGGATTTAGGTTTCACTCACGCAGCTTGTGGCCCGTTTGTGCGTTCTTCTTACCATGCCGATATGCAAGCACAGGGCAAAGAAGTTAAGTAACGCCAATATTGATAAAGTCGGTGATATCATCGACTTTACTTTCTGATCTATGGTTAATAATCCATTGTTAATAATAGATGGTGAATAATCCGCTTCTCAATTGAAACTGAACGGTAAAATCGATAGGCTAAAGAAACTAACGGAATGTACTCACCTATCGTTGAGATAGCTAAGGAATAAAAATGAATAGAATGGGATTATTGGCGCTGATGTTCGCAGCCGTTACTGCTGGTTGTGCTAACAACACCAAACAAGACAACTATAGAGAAGCCTCTTTTGAGCTTTGTAACACTGAGGTCGATATTTATTCGGTCAGTGATGATGGTCGTGTAAGAATTGTCTGCTCAGATGGTTCGAAGTTCGCTCTAACATCAGAAGAAACGTTAGAGGTTATGCGTGATATCAATATTGATTACTGTGACGGTGAAGGGTTGGGTAAATTCAACGAAAGCCGAAAATACTACTCATTCCAGTGTAAGTCAGGCACCTTGCTGAGTATTTCGAAAAAGTAAGACGACCTTTTAGACTATAACCGATATTAAAAAGACCAGCCCTTCAACAAGCTGGTCTTTTTGTTTCTAAGTTTCGTTCTACGCAGAAACTAAAAGAGCCCCCAAATTGGAAGCTCTTCATTATTATTTTCAAACTTAACTGATTCTAGTTCTAGGAAAAGGCGCGGAGTTTACGCTAGTAAATGAGCACCTTTAACACCGAAATAGAACAGTTAAGGCAGAAAAATTAAGCGTAAACCGGTAGACGCTTACAGATCTCTAGTACTTTCGCTTTCGTTGCTTCGATAACAGACTCATCACCCATGTTATCTAGGATGTCACACATCCAACCTGCTAGCTCTTTCGCGTCGGCTTCTGAAAAACCGCGACGAGTAATAGAAGGAGAACCGATACGGATACCAGACGTAACAAACGGGCTACGTGGATCGTTTGGTACTGAGTTCTTATTCACAGTGATGTTCGCTGCACCTAGTGCTGCATCGGCTTCTTTACCTGTGATGTCTTTGTCGATTAGGTCAACTAGGAACAGGTGGTTCTCTGTAGAACCAGAAACGATGTTGTAACCGCGAGCTAGGAACTCAGCAACCATTGCTTTTGCGTTAGCCACTACGCGAGCTTGGTATTCTTTGAACTCTGGCTCTAGCGCTTCTTTGAACGCTACTGCTTTACCCGCGATAACGTGCATTAGAGGGCCACCTTGGCCGCCTGGGAATACTGCTGAGTTTAGTTTCTTGTAAAGATCTTCGCCTTCGTTAGAAAGGATAAGACCGCCACGAGGACCCGCAAGCGTTTTGTGCGTTGTCGTCGTTACAACGTGAGCGTGTGGAACTGGGTTCGGGTAAACGCCTGCAGCGATTAGACCAGCAACGTGAGCCATATCGACGAAGAAGTAAGCACCGACTTTGTCAGCGATTTCACGCATACGCTTCCAATCACAAACTTGAGAGTAAGCTGAGAAACCACCGATGATCATCTTAGGCTTGTGCTCGATAGCCAGCGCTTCCATCTCTTCGTAATCGATTTGGCCTGCTTCATCGATACCGTAAGGGATGATGTTGTAAAGCTTACCAGAGAAGTTGACAGGAGAACCGTGAGTGAGGTGACCACCGTGCGCTAGGCTCATACCAAGAACAGTATCACCCGCGTTTAGTAGCGCCATGTAGACAGCGTTATTTGCTTGAGAACCTGAGTGTGGCTGTACGTTTGCGTATTGTGCGCCAAACAGTTCACATGCACGCTCAATTGCCAATGTTTCAACCTTATCAACGAACTCACAGCCACCGTAGTAACGCTTACCAGGGTAACCTTCTGCATATTTGTTCGTTAACTGAGAGCCTTGAGCTTCCATTACACGTGGGCTTGTGTAGTTTTCAGAAGCGATAAGCTCAATATGTTCTTCTTGGCGAACCGTTTCCTCTTGGATCGCTTCAAATAGGTCTGCATCATAATCTGCAATGTTCATGTCACGTGTTAGCATCTGTATCTCCTGACTCAGATTGTACTGAAAGTTTCAAAAAAACCACACAACAACCGTACGCAAACGTTTACGTAGGTCGAATTTATGAAAAGCATTCTACATAATTTGATCTGTATCATAAAGAGCAAAATCACTTTTTATCATGCAGTTTATTCATAATGACTTATAAGCTTTATAATGCTTGTCGTACCTTAATCACCCACAAGCGGCTTACTGTCAAGTTTTCGCTTTACACCCTGTAAAACGATAATTACATAGGTTTACCCTAATTTTATCTCTCTAGCTACCGAAAAGATCATCTTTTCTCTACTATTCGCCCCAATAGTCTCTAGAAGAAAATCAAGTTGATGGAAAAACACTCAAGTAAAGAAGATTGGATTGCAATTTTAACCGGGACTTTCTTAGTCGCTCAAGGGGTATTCTTTCTTCAATCCGCGCATTTGCTCACAGGCGGAACAACGGGATTAGCCCTGCTGTTAAGCCAAATTGTCTCAGTGTCTTTTGGTACTCTGTATTTTCTTATTAACTGCCCATTTTATTTACTTGCCTGGCAGCGATTTGGCAAACGCTTTGCCATAAATAGTGCTATTTCCGGTGCGTTAGTCTCTGTTTTCGCCGATCACTTATACCTAGTGATTACCCTTGATACCGTCAATGACATTTATTGCGCTATCGCTGGCGGATTGTTAATGGGATTGGGAATGCTGATCCTATTTCGACATCGTTCTAGCCTCGGAGGCTTTAACGTTCTATGCTTAGTGATCCAAGATCGATTTGGAATATCAGTGGGAAAAACTCAAATGCTTATTGATGTGGCGATTTTGTTCGCTTCTTTCTTTTTTGTGTCTCCACAGGTTATTGGTTTGTCTTTACTTGGAACCGTCGCGCTCAATGTGGTTCTGGCCATGAATCACAAGCCGACTCGTTATACCGTCACTTACGGCTAGTTATTCCAAGCATAAAAAGGGCTCGCACACTGGCGAGCCCTTTCTGTTTGTAACATTCAATTCAATGTGTCATTAATGCACACTTCTCGTTTTAACATCATGTTGCAGTTCTTTATTTAATTCCGCCTCAACATGGCCTGGAGAGTGCGTCGTAATAGAGATCAATCGATACATAGCAGGAATAACAAACAGGGTCACCAGGGTTGCAAACCCCATACCAAAGAAGATCACCGTACCTACCGCCACTCGGCTTTCATAGCCTGCACCTGTTGACGTTATCAATGGAATGGCACCCGCCAATGTGGTAAATGCCGTCATCATGATGGGTCTTAACCGCCTTGCGGATGCATCGACGATGGCTTGTTGGAACTCGATACCTCGGTCACGCAACTGGTTGGTAAATTCAACGATCAAAATACCATTTTTCGTCACCATACCAATCAACATAATCATACCGATCTGGCTATATATATTCAGACCCTGTCCCATAAAGTACATACCGAGGAACCCACCGAATACCCCCATTGGCACCGTGAACATCACCACTAATGGGTTAATAAAGCTTTCAAATTGAGCGGCTAACACTAGATAGGCCACCAGCAAAGCCAATGCAAAGACAATCAAAATACTCGATTGATTTTCTTTGTAATCTTTCGATTCGCCAGAATAGCTCACCGATATTTCGTTCGGCAGCAGTTCGATCGCTTTTGAATCTAAGAAATCGAGCGCATCGCCCAACGTCGAGTCACCAGCCAAGTTTGCGGTCACGGTAATCGATTTCTGTTTATTGTAGTGAGCAAGACGAATCGATGACGCAACTTCTTCAATGCTTGTCACCGCATCAAGCGTCACTAATTCACCCGACACGGTTCGCATGTAGATTTGACTCAAATCGGAAGCATTGTTGAAGCTGTTTTCATCACCACGAAGGTAAACGTCATACTCTTCGCCTCGTTCAACAAACGTGGTTTCCGTTTTACCGCCCAACATCACTTCAAGCGTATCCGAAATATCCGACACACTGATCCCTAGTTCAGCCGCTCGTTGACGATCAATCGTGACGACAAGCTCCGGCGTTTTCTCTGAATAGTTAATCTCTGCCCCTTCCATTAACGGGGAGTTTTCAGCCTCGACTTTTAATCGCTCGGCCCACTCCATCAATTCAGGGTAATCGGTTCCGCCTAAGACAAACTGCACTGGCTCACTGGATCCCCCTCTAAAACCGGGCATGAATGGGAATACACGTACGTCGGGAATACCTGTAAGTGCTTTCCTAACTTCACCAAGGGCATTTTGAGCGGTAATATCGCGCTCGTTCCAGTCATCCAAAATCATGATAACAAAGCCCGTTTGGTCACCGGCATTACCACCAAACGCTGGGGATTGGATACTGAAAGATTTAAGAAAGCCTTGTCCTAAAAGTGGCAATAATCGTTCTTCCACAATGTCCATGTTGGCTGACATTCGGTTATAACTCGTTGCATCCGCACCGCGCACAAAGGCAAAGATAACACCACGGTCTTCTGATGGAGTGAGCTGTGCCGGAATTTGTTGCATTAAACCGTAACTGCCACCAATACACGCCATGATGACCAGAGGCGCCGCAAACTTCCACTTAAGCGCCAACGTTAATACTCGGCGATAACCGTTCTCTAACTTAGTAAACAATCTATCGATAAAACGGTTGAATCGATTCGGTTTGACATTGGCTTTGAGAATTTTACTGCCTAGAACCGGGGTTAAAGTCAGCGCCACCAACGATGAGAAAATGACAGACATGGCTAATAATACCGAGAACTCGGTAAACAAAAGCCCGACCATTCCATCCATAAAAGAAATGGGTAAGAAGACCATAACAAGCACTAACGTTGTCGCCACAACGGCAAAACCAACCTCTCTGGTTCCTTTGTAAGCCGCTAATAACGGTTTTTCACCTTTCTCGATATGGTGAAAGATGTTTTCCACCACCACGATCGCATCATCCACGACTAGGCCTATCGATAAAATCAACGCCATCAACGTAATCAGGTTAATTGAAAAACCAAAATAATGAGCGGCAATAAATGATGAGATCAACGAAACCGGCACCGTCACTGCGGGAATAAGCGTGGCTCTGGCCTGGCCTATAAATATGTACAGCACCAGAATAACCAACCCACCTGTAATAAAGAGCGTACTGTAAACTTCAGAAATGGAACGCTCAATAAACACGGTCGAGTCATAATCAATAGCAAGACGAGTGCCTTCTGGCAAAAACTGCTGTATATCATCCACTTGCTTATGCACAAGATCAGCGACATCGAGCGGGTTTGCATCCGATTGAGGGATAATACCCATACTCACGTTGACCACCCCATCACTTTTAAACGTGGAACTTTCATTCTGAGCGCCAACATAAACATCGGCGACGTCTTTCAAGTAAATAGGCGTGTTGTCACTGGCACGTTTTACGACGAGATAATCAAAATCTTCAGCAGAGTTGTAGCTTCGAGCAGTCCGGACGGACATAACAATCGAATCATTACGCACTTCTCCACCCGGGCTTTCTAAGTTTTCTTGTTTTAATGCCTGGGTAATATCTGACGTCGTCACGCCACGCCCAGCCATGAGTTCAGGCTTAAGCTTCACATACATGACTTTGTAGAGGCCACCCGACACATCCACTGAACTGACGCCACTGATCAAACTGAAACGGTCTAACAGCACACGTTCGATGTAGTCAGTGAGCTGTGTTCTGTCCATTTCTGAAGAACTAAGGTTGATGTATAAAGAGGCTTCTCCAGAACCATTGTTCTTGAAGACGATAGGATCATCCGCCTCATCCGGCAAAGAACGCTGCGCTCGAGCAACCGCATCGCGAACATCACTCACCCCCGTGTTTAAGTCATAACCTAAATCAAAAGTAATCGTGATCCGCGAACTGCCGTTTCGTGTCGTAGATTCAATTTCATCAATCCCACTGATACCAGAGAGCTGATCTTCAAGAGCGGACGTAATCTGGCTTTCGATAATGGTTGCAGATGCCCCCTCATATCGAGTTGATATGGATACCACAGGGCTTTCAATATCAGGCATCTCACGAACAGCAAGCTTACTAAACGAAACAATACCAAAGACACACAATAGTAAGCTAAGTACAATGGCAGAAACCGGTCGTTTAACCGATACATCGGATAACCACATTAGTTCGTTTCCTTCTGCTTCGCTTTTCCATCAGCGCCCAATTCGGATACCGAGACGCCATCTCTCATATTAACGATGCCCTGAACAACGATTTTCTGGCCTATCTCTAACCCTTTCTCAATCACCACCAAGTTCTCAATACGAGCGCCTAAAATAACTTCTGTTTTTTTAGCGATATTGTCATCGTTCACAACATAAACAAATCGTTTAGTTCCCGAGTATTGCAGTGCTTGAACCGGAATAATCGGCGCTTCAATCTCTGGAAAAGCCATATCGGCCGATACGAGCATGCCCGGTTTCAATTTCATGTCAGTATTATCAAAGTGGATACGCACCCGTAGGTTGAGTGTTTCTTGGTTAATACGGGAATCAATGCCAACCACTTCGCCTTTAAATTGACGTTCACTGCCCCAAGCGCTAGTCGTTGCAACCACGTCCATCCCAATCGATAATCGTGACAAATAGTGCTCTGGTACTTGCAAATCCAATCTCATTAAAGACAAATCATCGAGAGTCAGCAACTCACTCCCTGCGCTCACCAATTCGCCGCGACTGAAGTCAATAAAGCCTACCGTACCTTCAAATGGCGCAGAGATGTGTAAATCGCGTAAATTGGCATTAGCGGCATCTAAACGAGCCTGGGCAATATCAACACTGGTTTTCTGTGCGTCAATTTCCGTTTGCGTGATTGCATTGCGTTTCGCCAAGCGCTCATATTCTGTTAGTTTACGTTTTTCATCCCGCAAATAAGCTTTGGCCTCTGCGACAGATGCAATCGCTTTATCGTCATCGAGTTTGACTAATATTTGATTTTTAGTCACTTTCTGGTTCGCTTTCACGGCGATCGTATCGACCTTTCCCGCGACTTCCGAAGAAATGACCACCGACTGATCGGATTCAATTTTACCAACAAGAGACAAAGATTGAGACACATGGTGAATTTGAACTGACTCAGTGATGACAGATACCGAAGGAGCCGTACGAGGGCCTTTAGCATAAGCCGTTGCAGAAACGAAAATAGACATTATGACGCTGAATATTATTGTATTTTTCATAGTACTTCGCTGAATTTTGTTGACTGGCTGTAGTATATCTATTGATACGCACAGTAACGTCAATGAGTGTAAATTATTTCAATAATATTCGAACTTTCTTTTGTTTATGCTGGCATAGTGGTTCCGGCATTTAGCCTATTTGTATAAAAACCAACGCCTTTGCCCAAAAAGTCAGCATTTGATTCAAAATCACAAGAAAAATCTTTACAGCATGAGCGAGTTTGCTATTATGCGCTCCGCACTTGAGCGATGTGTTGGGAATACATTGTTTAAGCTTACTTTCTAAAGAAGTAAGAAAACACCCCTG
>NZ_JBNGCJ010000340.1:0-11416 GCF_049974785.1 Vibrio genomosp. F10 str. 9ZD137 | reverse complement strand
ATTGGTATGGCATCGTGTCTGGCGGTTCTAGCTTCAAGCGAGCTTAAACACGGCCCACTAGAGGTTTTACTGACGATCGATGAAGAAGCCGGAATGACGGGTGCATTTGGTTTAGAGGCGGGCTGGTTAGAAGGTGACATTCTTCTCAACACCGATTCAGAACAGGAAGGCGAGGTCTACATGGGGTGTGCTGGAGGTATTGACGGTTCAATGACGTTTAATATTCAGCGCGAAGCAATCCCAACCGGATATGTTACTCATAAATTGACGTTAAAAGGCCTAAAGGGTGGTCACTCCGGCTGCGATATTCATACTGGCCGTGGCAATGCCAATAAACTCATTGCTCGTTTTCTTGCCGGGCATGCTCAAGAACTGGACCTACGTCTCATCAACTTTGCAGGTGGTAGCCTACGTAATGCCATCCCTCGTGAAGCAAGCATCATCGTAGCGATCCCGGCGGAAAACCAAACAAAGCTAGACGAGCTATTCAGTTTCTACACTTCCATGCTAAAAGACGAACTTGGCAACGTTGAAACGGACATCACTTCAATCAACGAAGCTTACTCTTCAACTGAGCAAGTCATCGCGACGGCCGATCAACAACGTTTCATTGCTGCGCTCAATGCGTGCCCTAACGGCGTGATCCGTCTGAGTGATGACATTGACGGAGTGGTTGAAACCTCACTCAACGTTGGCGTAGTCACCACCGAAGAGAGCACTATCACGGTGTTATGTTTGGTTCGCTCTTTGATTGATTCTGGCCGAACCCAAGTTGAAGGAATGCTGGCGTCTGTTGCGGAGTTGGCAGGTGCAAACATGGCATTTTCTGGCGCATACCCAGGCTGGAAGCCAGACGCAGACTCAGAAATCATGGTCATTTTCAGAGATATGTACGAAGGTATCTACGGCCATAAGCCCAATATTATGGTTATTCACGCCGGTTTAGAATGTGGGTTATTTAAAGAACCTTACCCAGAGATGGATATGGTCTCTTTTGGTCCAACGATCAAATTCCCTCACTCTCCCGATGAGAAAGTAAAAATTGATACGGTTGCTCTCTATTGGCAGCAAATGGTCGCGCTATTGGAAGCTATCCCAGAAAAATCGTAATCAGTTCCACTGCCTTACCTGAAATAAAAAGCCGAATCAGATGACTCGGCTTTTTTATGTTTAGGCTCGGTGACCTTAAGTCGTCTATGGGCTCAAATCCTTCAACACATTAGCCAAAAGAAGCCCAAATAACGGTAGCCACTAACACTGGACAAACAAACTTGATATAAGCGGGCCACAGTTTTCCAAACCAACCTTGTGTAAATTCAGGGCAACCTTGCTCAATCTCTTTGATTTTTCCATTTCGACTCCATACCCAACCACCAAATAGACAGAACAATAAAGCAGCAAAAGGTTGTAGATATTGCGTTGCGACCATTGCCACCAACCCAAACAGTTCGGCGAAATTATAGACAATAATCACACTCACAAGAGCAATAAGTCCACCAAGTACCCAGCTCGTTGGCGCGCGAGAGGTTTTGAAACGCTCTCCCACCAAAGCAACTGGGCACTCCAGCATAGAGATAGAAGAAGTGAGCGCGGCAATAGTGAGTAGTAAGAAGAAGACAACAGCAAATAATTGGCCCAATAAACCTAAGCTATCAAACATCAGTGGAAGTACGGTAAAAACAAGCGTGTCCGAGTTAAGCAATGAACCATCTTCAGCGTAAATCTGCACGCCTTTCTGCATTGCGACAAACATCGCTGGCATCACCACTAATCCGGCAATAAAGGCGACCCCAGTATCAACCAAGGTTACATTCATGGCCATTTTAGGTAAGTTCTCTTTCTTACTTAAATACGAGCCATAAATCAGCATTGAACAACCACCAATGGTTAAAGAAAAGAAGCCCTGCCCCATTGCCGCTAGAATCAGTTTTCGATCTAAGACTTTTTCAAAGTCAGGAACCAAGTAGTGCTTCAAGCCTTCAATTGCTCCTGATTGCATCATGATGTAGACAAACAAAAGTGCAAAAAGAACCAGCAATGCAGGCATTAAACGTCGAGACCACTTTTCAATGCCCTGCTTTACACCACCTTGAACAATCAAAATCGTCAACACATAAAAAACAAGAGTGCCAAAGAGATTTCGTTCAACGCTAAACCCTTTGAACCAAGCCGTCGCAGCTTCCATTCCCAATAGATCAGTGATGGCACCAATAAGAAAACTGATTAGCCAACCGCCGACCACACTATAGAAAGCAAGTACCGCACACGGCACGGTTAATCCCAACCAACCAATACTACTTCCGAGCTTCTTGGCCAATGAGTTATCCGTCAGTGAACGCATACTGTCAACAGGGTTAGCTTGTCCCGCTCGACCAATCGCCAGTTCTACTACGAGCATTGGAAAAGCGACAACCAAAATCATCAATAAATAAACCAGTAAGAAGGCTCCGCCACCATTACTCGCCACTTGAGTTGGGAAACCCCAAATATTACCAAGCCCAACAGCAGCACCTGCGGCCGCGAGAATGAATCCAATTCGAGAACTAAAATGCTCTCGTTGTGACGAACTTTGCCCAGACATAAAACCTCTACCAATGCATCATTAAACTAGTGTGCTAGTACGATATTGATAAATAGATAACAAAACAATGCCACGGGGCAATAATCATACGAAAATACGTCCACTTTCAGTTATTCAAACTGTAAAAATAGACGTACAGCAGTGGGAGGCGCCATTAAAAGGCCAAAATAGCCGATAATCCGATGTTAGCGCTGATGCTGAAATTAGTGTTGGGGCTGAAACTAGTGCTGGTACGAATAAACATGAATTATTTCTTTGTGTAGAAACACTCAGTCCGTTAAGCAATCCGTTCTTTGAGCAATTCGTTCGTTAAGTACTCTGTCTTTTAAATAAGTCCGCTCGTTAAATAAAAAAGCGCCTATTCGAATAGGCGCTTTTCCATAGTCATTCAATCAATGAAACTCAATACTCAACTAAATAGAGTCTCTCATTTAAATAGTGAAGACTTGATAATCTTTTAGTTCAGGAATCTTCAGGTGCAATTGTTGTTCCTGCCCTGCCATATAATCCAACGATTCACAAAGCTCTTCCGTCTGCTTTTGCACCTCTTGATTGTGCTCTTTTAATCGCTGTTCTACTTTGATTTTAAGCTCGGCAATACTGTCAGCAAGCTCGGTGAGATTAAGCCCACCCTCTTGTTTCATCTTCTCGCTCATTGCATTAAACGCGCTTGAGATAAATTCTTGATTGAAGATCTCTTTTGCCTTTTCAAAATCGTCACTCCACGACTGCGTCATCGAGTCAAAGCTATCCGCTGGTAACACTAAATCTCCATCTTTATAGTAACGAGCTTCAACGTCGGCTAAAAACGCACTAACCGAGGCTTTTACCTCTTCGAACGCTTCAGGGGTATCCATACTTTCGGCAATATCATCAACAATATCATTCACTAACGCCACGCTATCACTGGCGACTTGTTTTGCTTTAGGTAGGTAACCGCTGATCTCTTCACGGTACTTTTTCAAGGCGGCCTGCTGTTCAGGGTTAAGAGTGACTTTCTCTCCTAGAATGAATAAATCATTGTTTTCATCAACAACAGCACTATCGCCATTCTCTTTCACAACTTCAAACTGAGCATCGTTTAAATGGATTTCATTATTCAAACTCACCTTACATTGCCCAGCCCACGCAGCTTGGCCCATCACTGCCTGACTCATCAACAAGGAAAGAAACAGTAGACCTTTTTTCATTTTATTATTCATCCTGTTATCCATTTATACCTATTCTTCAAACGTTGAAACTCTTAATATCAATGTCTAATGAATATCAATAATCTCATAATTATAGACTGAATCGCCGACCTTGAGTTCCACTTCCTCACCCAGATTTTTCCCCAACATCGCTTTGCCTAATGGGGCGAGAGGCGTAATGACCGACACTATGCGATCTTGCCAGTTCACCGTCACACCACCAGAACACGGCCCCATAAACAAATGCTTGGTCTTGTCATCATCGTATAACAAGGTGACATACGAACCTAAAGCGACCTTCTCATCTTTTAAATCATGAAAGACCATGGATTCAAACTGTTGTATCTCTTTTTCACACTCTTGAACCCGCAGCGCCTGTCCATGGGCCAAATAAGAAGCCTCTAACGCGAGTGTGTCATATTTATGCTCTGGGACTGTTTCTTCGTCCGTCGCGGCATCAATCGCACGCTGAGTCGCCGATTTAGCGATTTCCCACTTTTCATTGAGTGAAATGAGGATTATTTGTTTTAGCTCTAATTTGTTCATACCGAAACAATCAATTTAGCAAGGAGCAACAGAATAGAATCAGGTAGAATCGAGCGCAAGCTTTTATAGGAGTTAGGGTAAGACATGATTGAGCAGTCATTAAAACAAACATTTGGGTTTGATACATTAAGAAGCGGTCAGAAGTTGGTGATTGATGCCGTACTTTCAGGACAATCATGTGCTGCTATTTTTCCTACAGGCGCGGGGAAATCTCTATGTTACCAACTACCCGCCCTGCACCTGCCGCACCTGACTCTGGTGATATCTCCGCTCCTCGCCTTGATGAAAGATCAGCTCAGCTTTCTCCACCGCCATGGCATTGCTGCGGCTTCGATCGATTCTAGCCAAGACAAGCAGCAGACTCAGCAAGTGATGACGGATGCACGTAGTGGGAAGCTGAAGATACTGATGATTTCAGTAGAACGCCTCAAAAACGAACGTTTTCGTCAGTTTATCTCTCAAGTTCCTATCTCGTTGCTCGTCATTGATGAAGCGCACTGTATTTCCGAATGGGGACATAATTTTCGACCTGACTATCTAAAGATTCCTCATTATCAGACCGCGCTCAATATTCCACAAACCCTGTTGCTAACGGCAACTGCCACCACGGATGTTGTGAAAGATATGCAACGTAAATTTGGGATCTCTCAAGACAATACAATCATTACTGGGTTCTACCGAAATAATCTCAATTTAAACATTCTACCCTGTGAGCAACACGACAAGCTCACTCGGCTCAATACGATCATTCAAGCCGCTCCAGTTTCTCCGACCATTGTTTATGTCACGCTTCAATACAGTGCCGAGTACCTTGCTCAGCAATTGCAGCAAACGGGTATTTCAGCTTTGGCTTACCATGCAGGGCTAGAGAGTGAAAAGCGTGAGTATATTCAGCAGCAGTTTATGTCTGGTGAAGTCCATTGCATTGTCGCAACCATTGCTTTTGGAATGGGTGTGGATAAATCAGACATTCGCCGAGTCATTCACTTTGACCTTCCCAAGTCCATTGAAAACTATGCGCAGGAAATAGGCCGTGCCGGTCGAGATGGTCAACCATCTGAGTGTTTGCTGCTTGGCAATAAAGATGGCCTCAACACACTGCAAAACTTCGTTTATGGTGATACCCCAGATCGAGATTCGATAGAATATGTCGTTGATGAAATCTATAAAAACGCACCACAGTGGGAAACACAACTGACTCGCTTTTCACGTGATTCAAATATACGGCAATTGCCTTTAAAAACACTGCTCGTTTATTTAGAACTGGAGGGAGTGCTTGCCCCTAAATACAGTTATTTTTCTGACTATCGTTTTAAATTCATTGCAACTAAAGATAAAATATTGCAAAGATTTGAAGGAGAACGCCGTCAATTTGTCGAGACCATTTTTGCGTGCTCACCAAAGGCAAGAACCTGGTGCCAAATCGATTTTGATGCGCTGTGGCAAGTGTACAGTGCCGAACGACAACGTGTCATTAGTGCCATCGATTACTTCCATGAACAGGGTTGGATTGAACTAGAAAGTAAGCAAATTACCGATGTTTATCAGGTTAACGACACCTCATGCCCGCAAGAGCAACTCGTCGACAAACTGAATCACCTATTCAAAAATAAAGAAAATGCGGAAACGAATCGATTAGCTGAAATGATTGATTTTTTCGAATCTGATACTTGCTTAAGCCAACGTTTAGCGCTGTATTTTTCAGATCACAATGCGCCTAAAAACTGTGGGCATTGCTCAGTATGCCAAGGTGAAACGGCTATTTTGCCACACAAAAAACCGGATGAAATCGATCCTAATTTATTGTCTGAGTGGCTAAACGAATTTACTCAGGCAAGTCAAAAAACGCTAAGTAATGAAGCCTTAACACGAATGCTGTGTGGCATTACTACGCCACTGTCTACTAAATTGAAAGCCAAGAAAATGGCAGGCTTTGGCAAGTTAGAGAATTCATCATTTAGTCAGGTATTAATCTGTGTTCAAGCGGCTAGAAAAAGCTAAGTTGTTTCGTCTCTATTTCTGGCTTCAGGAGAACACTTAAGCCAAGAAGACGAATTTCACGGCCTTGTTGACGTTTCATAATGTCTCTGAGTAATCCCTTAAAGTCATTAAGCTCTAATTGATGGTGAGTGTGCTCAATGGTCGTCTGTTGAAAGTCAGCAAACTTCAATTTGATCCCTTGCTTTATAATCAGTTTACTTGGGCGTGCTTTTTCAAGGCGCAACTCTAACTCTGGAAACAACCGGTTTTCTATGACTTCCCAACACTCTTCATAAGAGTGGATATTACGACTGAATGTCCTCTCTACCCCGACGCTTTTTCTTTCTCGCTCTACAATGATCTCTCGATTATCAATGCCTTGACTTCGCTTCCACAATGATGCGCCTAAGCGACCAAACTGAGACAGCAGCGAACGATAATCACATTCTCTTATGTCTTGGCAGTAGAATAACCCGGCCTTGTTCAGCTTTTCCAAACTCACCTTACCAACACCGGGGAGCTTACCAAGGGGCAAACCATCGATCACTTCTTGTACTTTTTCCGGAGGTATCACGTACTGTCCATTAGGCTTATTTATATCAGAGGCGACTTTTGCTAAAAACTTGATGGGCGCTACCCCAGCGGACGCTGTTAGATGTAGCTCGTTCCAAATATCTCGTCTTATCGCTTCCGCAATGAGCGTCGCTGAACCATGACAATGTACGCTGCGCGAAACATCCAAATAGGCTTCGTCGAGTGATAACGGTTCAATTAACTCGGTATATCGCGAGAAAATATGTCGAATTTGATCAGACACTTCTTTGTATACCTGCATTCGTCCTGGGACAACGAGTAATTCCGGGCACAGTTTTAATGCTCTTCCCGTTGGCATGGCGCTGTGGATACCAAATGCTCTGGCTTCATAATTACAGGTACTTAGTACCCCGCGTTGCTTCTCTTTGCCGCCAACAGCTAAAGGTCGCCCTCGATAATGAGGATTGTCTCGCATCTCAACAGCAGCGTAAAAGCAGTCCATGTCGACGTGAATGATTTTCCTGCTTTCTTTGTCCACATCGCCTCCTTATCGGCATCCCTTATTTATGCCTTCTTTTCCTCCTAAAAATCGGCCAAAATAGTGGGCTGTATACACAACCAAAACAACTGTTTATAAAAACAGTATAATTTATTTACCTGTTAGTCGCTAGGTTCAAAAGCAGGCATTTACGGCAAAAATAGTCACTAACGGTAAAATTTTCAGACGACTTTCAATTGTTCGCTTATTATTAAATAGATGTCAAAAAAGGAGTGTTCATTGGGAAGCAAAATATTAGTGGTCGAGGACAGCCGCGCTTTTCGCAACTATCTGCATTCTCTTCTTAGCGAAGCAGGCTACGACGTTTATTCAGCTGAATCTATAGCAGACGCTCTAAAACTATTGGGGGAAGGGCATGATTTTCTCTGCGCGGTACTCGATTATTGTCTTCCTGATGGGGAAGACGGGGAAATCATTGATATTGTCTTAGAACAGAACTACAAAGTGATTGTTTTAACCGCTATGTTTCAAGAGGAAATTCGTGAAAGTGTTCTCGCTAAAGGGGTGCTGGACTATATTTTAAAAGACAGCATGGCCTCGGTTTCTTATTTACTGCCACTGGTCAACCGATTGACCAACAACAAAATGCACAAAGCGTTAGTTGTTGATGACTCTAAGGTGGTGCGTAAACATATTTGTCAGTTACTGGAACACCAATACATCCACGTTGTTCAAGCACAAGACGGTCAGCAAGCCATCGAGATCTTGGAAACGGACCCTGAAATCACGTTGATCATTACCGACCATGATATGCCTGTCAAAGACGGCATTACCATGATCCGAGATATTCGAATTCACTACGATAAAAACCAATTGGCTATACTAGGCATATCAGGAAGCGATGATAGAACGATGACTGCTCGTTACCTCAAAGCGGGGGCCAATGATTTCCTTACCAAACCTTTCAATCAAGAAGAGTTTTTCTGCCGGGTTCATCAGGTCCTTGACATGAAAGAAGCCAACAGCAAACTGTATAGAATGGCCAATCAAGATTCTCTAACCGGGCTTTGGAATCGACGCTATTTGTTCCATCATCTGGATAACAAAGTGGTCCATCAAAATATTGCCATGCTCGACATCGATTTTTTTAAAAAGGTGAACGACAATTACGGTCACGATGGTGGAGATGCTGCGCTAGTGACACTTGCTCACATATTAAAGATCTACTTTTCAACTGATATTGTTGTACGGTTTGGCGGTGAAGAATTCTGCATTCAATCCAATGCTCCTAGTGATGAATTCTTATCACGTTTAGAACATATGCGACAACGAATCGAAACGACGGCCATTTCCCACGAGGATCATGATATTTCCATCACAGTGAGTATTGGCGTTTCTAACATCAAAGGGAGCCTAAATGAACAGATAAAGCTCGCAGACGACAGATTGTATATGGCTAAGAATGCAGGTCGAAACCAGATCGTTTCGCAGAGCTAGTCGCTAGTAATATAGGTCGAGATTTGATATCGATCGTGAGTAGATGCCAGGTACTACCCAATAAATTAAGCCCACTTACGTGGGCTTGGTTTTTATTTTTGTCTTTGAACCTGCATAGATGAATTAAGCGATGCGGTTTTTTTCCCAAGCAGCCAGCTTCTCAGCTCTAATCGCCGCTTTTTCCTCTCGCTTCTTTCTCGCATCACACGGTTCTGGGCAGCTACAGACTTTATCGATACCCATCGCATCAAGGCCGCCACAGCTTCCCTTGACGACTTTGCGTTGGAAGATGTACCCAACAGCCATTGCTGTGATAACCGCTAAAAATACGGCAAAGGTCACTAGAAATGTACTCATTGTCACTTGCTCACTGTAGTTAATTTAATTATGGGTTTACTTACGCTTAATTGTGCTTTAAGTATGACTGAAATGCCGATGAAGTAAACTCTTCAAAACCCGATGGTGTTTTAACAATCATATAAACCGGAATATCATTCTCCTCAGCGAGCGACATACCAATGGTCTCTCCTAGCACCATTAAGCCAGTTGCAAGACCATCTGCAGTCATTGAGGAAGCATCGATAACGGTCACAGACACCACTTTATTATCAATCGGCTTACCCGTTTTAGGATTGATAATGTGTGAATATCGAACCCCATCACGTTCAAAGTAATTTCGGTAATCACCGGAAGTCGCGATAGCCATGTCTCCTGGTTCAACAACCAGCTGAACAGCACGCTCTTCTACGTTTGGTTTTTCAATCGCAATACGCCAGCGCACACCTTCTCTATTGTGGCCTTTTAAACGCATTTCACCGCCAACTTCCACCATATAGTTATTAACACCAATGGATTCAATGTAATTGGCTACAACATCTACCCCCCACCCTTTTGCTATCGTTGAGAGATCAACATAAAGAGATGGCAGTGTTTTCGTTAATGATGTTTCAGTCGCACTGAGGTGTTCAACCCCTGTCATTGATTTACGAACGGTCAGTTCTTCGTCGGTTGGGACAACTTCACGACGCGCTTCTGGACCAAAGCCCCATAAGTTGACCAGCGGGCCCACAGTGACGTCAAGCGCACCTTGAGTAAAGTGATTAAGGCGTATTGCTTCTCTCACCACTGTCGCTGTTTCAGACGAGACTGTAAAAGGTTCATTGCCTTGATACTGGTTGAAGCGACTTAATTCTGAATCCTTTCGGTACGTCGACATTTGATCATTGACCTCTTCGAGTAAGCGATCAACCTCAACCTGGATCTCAGAGGAGCTCAGTATTTCATCTGAGCTGATGTATTTTATGTTGTATGTGGTTCCCATTGTTGGGCCACTGATGTGGATCTGTTCGGCCGGTTTACCACAGCCAGAAAGAACAACTAAAGAAGTTAACGCAACAAGCCAATATTTCACCTGTTTACTCCTGTTTATAAAAATAGTGCGAAAAGTGAATAGAAAAAAGCAAACGTTACTCTCGATGCTTTCATGTGCTTTTCTCTAAAAACTCAAAATAAAACTCTTTAGGTCTAAAAATAATGGCCGACTCAAAGAGTCAGCCATTATTGAATAACTTACGGCAGATTAACCACCAAAGTCATCAAGAAGGATGTTTTCATCCTCCACACCAAGATCTTTAAGCATACCGATAACAGCAGCGTTCATCATTGGCGGACCACACATGTAGTACTCACAGTCTTCTGGAGCTTCGTGGTCTTTCAGGTAGTTTTCATAAATTACGTTATGAATAAAGCCTGTGTACCCATCCCAATTATCTTCTGGAAGTGGATCAGAAAGAGCACAGTGCCAGACGAAGTTATCATTCTCTTCTTGCAGCTTGTCGAAATCTTCTATGTAGAACATTTCACGCTTAGAACGAGCACCATACCAGTAGCTCATTTTACGCTTAGAGCTTAAGCGCAGCAATTGATCGAAGATATGTGAACGCATTGGCGCCATACCAGCACCACCACCAATAAAGACCATTTCATTGTCGGTATCTTTAGCGAAGAACTCACCAAACGGACCTGAAATAGTACACTTATCACCCGATTTAAGTGACCAAATGTATGATGACATCACACCTGGTTTTACGTCTGGGTTATTCGGTGGCGGCGTTGCAATACGTACATTTAGCTTAATCAAGCCTTTCTCTTCTGGGTATGAAGCCATAGAGTATGCACGGATTGAATGCTCATTAACGATAGACTCGTAACGGAACAGATTAAATTTGTCCCAGTCACCACGATACTCTTCTGGAATATCGAAATCTGCATATTTAATGTGGTGCGGTTCAGCTTCAATCTGAATATAACCACCAGCACGGAACGGTACTTCTTCCCCTTCTGGGATTTTCAGCACTAGCTCTTTGATGAAAGTTGCTTCGTTATCATTAGAAAGAACTTCACATTCCCACTTTTTAACACCGAAGATTTCTTCCGGTAGCTCTATGTCCATGTCTGCTTTAACAGCAACCTGACACGCTAAACGCTCGCCTTCACGGGCTTCACCTTTAGAGATGTGATCAAGTTCTGTTGGCAAAATATCACCACCACCAGATTTCACTTTAACGCGACACTGGCCACAAGAGCCAC
>NZ_JBNGCJ010000339.1:0-13403 GCF_049974785.1 Vibrio genomosp. F10 str. 9ZD137 | reverse complement strand
CCGCTCTTCCGATCTTCAGTCATTTCAAGGTTCTTATTTCACGGGTGCAGTAGTAGGTTTCAATGCGAGTTCAGATTAGTGTTATTGCTCCCGTTCATTTCGAATGAACGCCTACACCTTAATTAAAATAAGTAGGTAATGAAGCGAGACTACTGCGCGGTTCAGAAATTCCGAACAATTGAATGACTGTAAGCCATGTGCAATTGCTAATTCCCAGAAGCCTGTTGGCTATTGAGATAAGAATGCGCTGGTAAATTAGTGGATTTCTTCGTGTAGTAGTCTTTGCAGCTACTGCTGCTTTTCTATTTCTCTTTCATTATTGTCTCAATCTAATCTGCTTACAACTTTAGCGGCGCTCTCAGCGTCATTGATCCTCGCCGTCATTCTTTTTCAATTCCGATATTTCGCTCGTAGCCCCCAGCGGGTGTGCGCTGCCCGTCCTGTCACTCCCTCATTTTTTGAGTGACAGGACTAGATACCCTTTTAACTAAGCACAAAAAAGGCCGAATATCTTCATATTCGGCCTTTGCAATAGAGCTACTTCGACTGGCGTCTTTCAGCTTTATAAAATTGGTATTACCCTATTTCATTTACTAGGTTTCCTCTTAACCAAATGTTTTGTGGATCATTTTGATTTATCAAAACATCAAGTGAAACTTTGACTACGCGCTTTGCAGGTTTTACGCAGTAACACTCAAGACTTCGCATACCACATATTGGATCAGCACTTCTCATCTCCTTCCTTAGGATATTCATCTCATTTGCGAAGTTGATTGGAAAGTTTACATTTGAAAGCTGTATTTCCCCTGTATATCCTAAGGTTTCAAACTGCTTGGCAAGTACCCCTAAAAAACCAATGACATAGTCGCCAATCCATTTACAACTCGAAATATCTCTATATCTACTCGGATCATTGAACATAATGTCGAGTTCACGCATCTCAATACATACGGTTTTACCGGAGAAATTATAGTAACCATATGCTCTGATACCGAACGATGAAAACTCTATCCATGGGTTTACTTTGTTTTTGACTCTATTCATGGCAATTCGACTTGCCAGTACTGTCGAAACAGTACTATCAACAAATTCAAGCTCATTGATAATGGATTTAGCATCACTCCAATCAAAAGATCCTCCCAATGAAAGCAGATGGTTCACAGCATCATGAGATATACAATTTAGTCTGTTGTTTACTACTAAAGCCAATACGGAACAATCCAAATGGATATTGGGGTTCAAGTGCGCACGAATAGCAGGTAAGTGAGGCTGTAACAAGCGCTTCAATGTTTCTAAGTCCTGCTTGTATGGAATTGCTGAGAATTTGTTATTACCGTCGAGTATCGCTAGATCAGATTTACTGCATAACGCTTTAAAATCGTTACTGCCATACATAAATGCGACAGCTTCTTTTGCAAAACTGAGCTTGATATTTAAAGTTCTTGAAATGTACTTTGCATGAGCCTTAACTTGGCTCACTGATGGGTATTTAAGCATGATTAAGCATCCTATTATATTTACGGGCTCACGAACCGTAATAAAGATACAAAATCGGTGAAGTGATAATTCACTTCGCGCTGCTTTCGCTTCATCCGTGAGCTGATAGGTCGCGCATAACCTATATCTGACTTTATTCATTAACCGTTTTTTAGTCAATACAATGTGCACAGATTCAAATTAAAGTTAATAGAGTACAACGACCCTTTATCAAATTCGGATTCCGAATTCTTCCAAAACTAAACAACTGACAAAAATCACTTCTGGCCACTTTTCGGCATAACCTCTACAGGTGGAACTTGGTGCCAAATAATGTCATTTGTGCCAGTATAGATTTTTGTCGTTTTAGCATTCGCATGTGCCATTCGCTCGGTAGCACTCTGCCCTTGCTGTTCAATCATTCGAGCAGCTAGCCCTCGAATTTCATGATAGGTCGGCCTTAACGATTTCTTTAAGTGGCTATATAGCCCTAAAGAGTCTCGAACCTTACTGAACTCTTTACTTATATTGTGGTGATGTACTTGGTAAAGATGGTCAGTCTCTTTTGAAATGCCACGTTGCTGCTGTTTGGGTTTACGGTGAACGATATAAGGACAAATCAATCTCGATGTTTTAGATAGGTCGACGATGTCTTTAATCGTCTGAGTGACAGGAATAGCTACAGTGGAAGCATCGGACTTCTTCACCTTCTCTCGGTGAACATAAAGCATTCCATAGACAGCATGGCCATCAACATACTCCACCTCTTTGTCAGGGTTCCAAAGAATCCCACAAACGCCTTCCCGTGGTTTGTATATCCGATAACGAAGCCTATAGATCTCCCTTACAGCATGAGTCGTCTCAAGTGTTAGGCTCATTGCGACCTTAAGAAACAGTGGCGCAGCATCGTAGACCTTTTGATAGTTTTCGATATCTAGGTCGTGGCGAGCTTTGGTGTAATCTTCTCTGGTCAATCGACGCTGTTTTTTATTGAGTACAAAATTACTCTCAATAGCGCTCTCATCAGCAAGGTAGGAAAATACCTTTTTAAGATTACTGATCTTATTGTTGAGCTGACGATTACTTAACTCTGAATAGTATTTCGAAAGGAATTCATTGATGTGCTGTAACTTGATCGATTTGGTTGGCAACCGCCCCATGAACTCATCAAGGCGGTAACAGTCCCTCTCCAAATTTCGATAAACGTCTTTGGAAAGTCGTTCTTCTTTCTTCACACGAGACAACACTAATGGAAGCCACTCTTTTAAAGGCCGATTAAATTTGTCCTTGCGGCCTTTAGAGACAGCTTTGCGAAATGGGGTCATCTCAGAAAGGGAAAACGCGTTTCCTAGCTCAGGGCGATACTGCAAGTTATAAACATGCGCAGCTTGTATCGCTTCTTGCTCTACAGTCCCGATAGGAAATATATTGATTTTATTTGGCTATTTCATTGGCCTTTTTAACCGTTTTTTATGCCAATTAGAGCTTAACCACCAGCTCTAAACACATGAAATGCATATAAATCAATACCATACAACTAAGATTACTACCAACATCGGGGTTTCACCGTTTTTAGCATTCTAAACATCAGACTCCCCGTACAACACGCTGATCATTGCTACTTCCAAAATACTTTCATTTCGTTATCAATTAGAACTATTCAACAAATCATAAACCTATTTATATGACCTAAAGCACTTATGGCGTCCTGGTATAGACTTCCAGAGGTCGATATAACAAATGTATACTAAGCTCTAATGTAAAGTCTTCTGCCGGGAATATACCGGGATAAATAGAAAAGAATTCAATGACCTAGTACGGGGCATCTAATTCATATAAAAAATTGCTGAATACATGGATATATTCGGCTCGGTATTGGGAAAAGGAATGAACTTAAAACCACGCTTTTTATTGCTTACAGCGACACTCTTTTTGGTGACAGCAATTGGGGTTTCTTGGTCAATCCGTACATTATCAGAAGATATTGTTCAGCAGTGGGCGTCTAAGTTTATGATTAAACAGGCGCTGTATGACAAAAGCAGGACTCTACAGCCTATTATGCGGGAACTTGCACTTTCTCGGCAACTCGCGACTTCTGGGTTTATTCGAGAGTGGGCTCAAGACCCTGAAAATAAAGTTCTAAAAAAGACAGCTCTGGAAGAGCTAGAAAACTATCGCCTGAATTTTAGAGGACAGAATTTTTTTGTCTCTTTTCTAAGCAATGGGCACTATTACCACAATAATAGTACCGATGAGTTTAGGGGCCATGAATTTCGATATGTACTCGATGCTGATAAAGAATCTGATAACTGGTTCTACAGTTTAATTGAACAGGGACGTGATATTCATATTAACGTGAACCCTGATGTCGAGCTTGGCGTTACGAAGCTTTGGATTGATGTGTTAATTCGCAGTGGTGACGAGATTCTGGGGGTTGCAGGTACAGGCCTTGATTTGACAGAGGTACTCAATGATCTGACTAGCGACAGTGAACCCGGTATCCTTAACTTATTCCTCGATCACTCGGGTGCAATTCAGCTACACAGGAATCAGGATTTTATTGATTTTGGCTCTATTGGAAAGCATGAAGGGACACAAAAGACGGTCGACCTCATTTTTGAAAAAGAAGAGGATAAACAGACGGTTTATCGCGCAATGGAACAAGCAGAGAAATTGGAGAATGAGGTCGCAACCGGTTTTGTTACTCTCTTTGGTCAGCGACATCTTGTTGGTGTTGTGTATCTACCAGAAATCGACTGGTATGAAATTTCTCTGATTGATCTTAGCTATATTCTCCCTACCGAGAATATCGTGAAAATCGCTATTATGTTTGTCGCTGGCCTTTTAGTTGCTCTTATTCTATTGAACTATTTTATAAACCGCCTGGTACTTAACCCGATGAGCAAACTAGAACATGCGATGAATAGAGTGGAGAAAGGAAAAAGCCCCAGCGCGGATCTGAGTATTAATGCTTCAGGGGATCTAGCAAGTTTGATTCAACATTTCATGCGTATGTCGGAGGTCATTCTGGAATCAAAACGGGATCTGGAACAAAAAGTTCAGGATCGAACTGCAGAATTAGAGCGACTGACTCAGATAGACCCCCTTACCGAGCTGTATAACCGTCGTGGAATGACAGACAGGATCGAAGCCAGTTTGGAGAAATCTGCCTCAGATAATAACCAGGTTGGTATTCTCTGGATTGATATCGACTGGTTCAAAAGTATCAATGATTCTTATGGACATACGGTCGGAGATACAGTCTTAGTGACCATAGCAACGATACTGAAAAACTCAATAAAACCCGGTGACAGTGCTGCTCGATGGGGTGGTGATGAATTTCTCATTCTTATCGAGCACTCTGATAATAATTACCTCACTGAGCTTGCTGAGCGCTTGCGTTCTTCTGTTGCTTCGCACCCATTTGATATTGAGGGTGTTTCTACGAGTGTCAGTATTGGCTGCGCGGCTTCCACCAACGGGCAAGAGATGGGAAGTTTACTGCACAACGCAGATAAGGCTTTATACAAAGCAAAAGAGAAAGGAAGAAACTGTTTCTATATGTAAAGGTGAGTGTTCAGCTTGTGCCAATATAACCTTACTTACATGGAACATTGCTTTAATAATGCATTACTTAGTAAATATATCTCAAATAAATAGAACTTAATAAAACATTAGATCACTGCGTTGAAGTAAATAAGCCAATACTACCTACGTGACAGGAAGTAGGTAGTATTGAACTGAGCCCATGTCTTAATTAAATAAGGTCGGTCTTTCGACTGGAATTGCGCTCATGTCTAACAATTGATTAACTCGCTCAACGGAAGCGATATTAATTTCACCCGTTAAGCGATTTAACAATAAATTACCCAGTAAATAGTTATAGCTTGCTGACAATTGCTGACGCTTCGCGCTATAGACATCACTAACATCATCAAGCAAGGTATCGACTGTGATTAGACCGGCGGAAAGTTGCTTATCACTACTCTCAACAATGGCTTTGCGACTTTCTACCAAAGTATTGAGATGAGGTAGACGTTCAATACTGTTATTAACTTGTACTAATGCGGTTTTGATTTGCTGCCTCAATGCGCGATCAAATTCGACTTTTTCATACTGCTTAAACTTCCATGCGTGAGCTGCTTCCATTCTTTCATAGCCGACGCCATTGCCGTTAAAGATTGGCACATTGAAGCGCAAAACCACAATGGTCTCTTCACTTTCAGACGCAGAGCCAAAAAGTGCACCACCAATATCACGATAGGTATTTGTCGCTCTTAATTCAACGGTAGGTAGTAACTCACCATCTTGCTTAGCAAGCTCTGACCTCGCGTATTTTACATCATGCTCGAGAGCACGGTAATCTGGGCTTTGCTTCTGGGCTTGTGCCAACCAATAATCAACATCATTGTACGCGAGTGGCTGCAAAGGAAAATCGACATTGAGCGGCTGAATGTATTCTAGCCTCTGTCCTGTCAGCACTTCTAACTCTGAGAATTTATTGTCTACTTGAGCCAAAGCTTGCAACATTTGAGTTTTAGCCAAACTCAATTTTGCTGTGATCTCACTGTACTCCAAACTGCTACTTAACCCGCTGGTTCGACGAACCTCTAGCTGATTTTTCTGCTCTGCGTAGATCTCATATTCCGATTTAGCAAGCAGGTAAGCATCGTGGCTCGCTAGTGCCATTAAATACGCTTCGATAGTATCAAAAGCCAGATTTTGTTCCGATACTTGATACTCAGACACTTGTTTGTTTAATCGATATTTACTTTGTTGTATTGAAGCAAACAACGATGCATCGATGATTGGCTGAACGATCGATAAGGTTCGGTTCGAATTGTCGAATTCAGCTTCCCCCAAGTTAAACGTTGGGTTTTCAGTTCTTTTAAGCTCTTGACTGACCGATTCAAAATCGAGAGTCAAGTTAACTCTTGGAGCAATACCCAACCAAGAGTTCGTATAAGCCGCTTCTGCCTCATTGGTGAGTGCTTCCGCTTTTTGCAAACTTGGGTTGTTGAGAGTCGCTTGACTATAAACATCGAGTAAAGTCCCTGCTGAAGCCGTTGAAACAGCCAGTATTGATATCAACGCTGAAAGGGTTCTTCTAGGTGTTTTCATGCTTTAATTACGTCCTTATTGATGTTTATCTATATTCGATTGGGCTTCGGGTAACAAAGAATCTAAATCTGACAACGCCGTTGATAGTGAGTCGTCATTGGCCGACGATTTAGATTCGATAAGATCTATTTTGACTAAACATTTGCTCCCAGCCGGGATTTTAAAATCTTTATTTTGTAGCTCTAGGCGTACATTAAAAGTATGGCTTCGAGGGTCTGCTACTGGGTCAATCAAAGTAATGGGCAGTTGTTTGTCCGTTAATCCGGGTAAGGTAAAAGAGACGGTAGCTTTATCACCTGTTTTAAACTGTCCATATTGCTCTACAGGCACGCTAGCTTCGACATAGAGAACGTCAACCTTCGCAATTTTAATGATTGGCTCATCCCGGACTTGCTCTCCTAAACCAACAAAACGCTCTACCACCACTCCATCTATCGGAGAATGAATGCGTTTTAGCGCTAGCTCAGCGTTTGCCATTGCCAGTTCATCTCTGAAAATCGCTTGTTGCTCTTCAGCTTCTTGCAATTCCATTTTCGCGATTACATGCCCCGTTCGAATTTCATCAGCGGCTTGAGCTGAAATGATATTTTGTGCCATCACTTCTTTGTTTCGCTCAATTTGACGCTGCTCAAACTCGTATTTCGCTTTTCGTGCGCTCACTGAACCGTTGCTTTGTGCTCGGGATTTGGAATAGGCAACTCTTGCTTGTTCAACCCTATCATCGAGTTTTACAAGCAGCTCTCCTTGCTTAACCCATTTACCCCGATTGGCATGGACTTCAGCTACAACACCAACGACTGGCGATGCTAATTCGAGTAACTCACTTGGCTTGACTTGGCAGGGAAATGTCTGGGCCGCTAGAGGCATTGCAGCCAACGAAGGTAACAGCATTGCCAATGTTACTTTATACATCGAGTCTCCTTAGTAATGTCTGACGTACTAACCTTGCAACCTGGAAAAAAAGAGGCTGATATTCGTGCTGGAATCGAACCGTCACGCGTTCTCCACCATAAAATGGTTCTGGGTTCGCTAAGCGAATATCAGCAAGATAAAACAACTGGTGGCTGGTTAATTTTTCTGCATCTTCAACGGCAAAAGAACCACCACCTTCTATGGTCAAAACCTCACTAGGCAGCGTTTGACTTGCTCCAGGATCTAAACGAACAATGCTCGCATTGCTCACTTTGAATGGAGCGTGGGCTGCCCGAACTTCGACATTCACAAGAGATTCTCGCACTAAATCAATGTTATCCATTGGTATAACGGCTTTAACTGAGTTGTAATCTACCAGTTGGACTTCTCCTATCGGGTCACCTTTTTTTACATGACTGCCAATAATGAGTGACTCTTCTAACATTACAAACTCCCCATCACTGGGCGCATAAACCACTAACTCGGAAAGACGGCGCTCAAGCTCTGAAACTTCAAACTCAACTTGTTGAATTCTTTCTTTAGTAATCGCCGCTTTCACTTGATCATCGACCAAATCAGCGTCGTATTGTCTTTCTAGCTGTATTAGTTGTGCCTGTTTCTCACTGCGTTCTAATTCAATGAGAGGCGCTTTTAATGTGACTAGAGGCTGCTTAGCAGTCACTAGAGTCGAAGGATCAACATGAAGCTGTTCTACAAAGCCATTCGACGTCGATCTCACTCGCTGAACATCGGGAAGCCAAACAACACCCTCAACGACTGAATTGTTGGGTAATGGCACGAATGAAATAGACAGCACGATCATCAAGCTCAGTAGTAGCCCTCGACGCAGCACTGGAGATTGTTGTGTCTCTTTTTTATTACGACTCATAAACAATACAAACTTTATCAAAGGAATAGCGAACATCTGAATCAAAGTCCACGCGGCTAATATCCAGCCTACAAAAGGAATATGTTCTGCTAAATAAAGTGCAATCGTCACCATGATTGCGGTACGAAAACACCATGACGCAGGCCAATAAACCAGAAACCACAGCCATTCTTTTCTCTGGTAGTCAGGCTTTACCGCAGACCGATCACCTAACAAATAATATTGGGCTAAATAGTGATAAGCATTAGCAGATCGTGTGGCTAGATTTGGAAGCTCAAACGCATCTTGCAATGCGAAGTAACCATCAAAACGTTGCAGCGGATTACCATTTAGAAGCAAGGTATTGATCCAACCGATCATCATTACGTTATACATTGCTGCACGCAGTAAACCGGGCTCGACGGCTAACCAGACAAAGGTTGCGATAGCAGCCAGTAACAATTCAGACTGTATTCCAGCAAGACTCACCCATACACGATGCCATTTATTGGGTAGCAACGAAGATTGTGACGCATCCACATAAGGGACGGGTACAAACGCAATAAACAGTAAGCCCACCTCTTTACACCGGCCACCATAGCGACTTATCGCAAAGACGTGAGCAAGCTCATGAAAGGCTTTAATCAACACATAAACGATTAAGCCCAATAATGCATTTTCAACACTGAAAAATTTATCATTGAGATTATCGGTAATTTCTCGCCAATGCATAGCCGCTAGAATTCCACTAACAGCCACTAACATTCCCCATAAAAACAGCGCATAGGGATTGAATAGAGCACCAGCCACACCAACCATCTGAGCCACGAATCTTGTTGGATTCAATAGAGGAAGCTTAAATGAGACTGGATTACCGTATTTACTAAATAGTGCCAACCTCTTCTGTCGAGTTCTTCTCTGGGTCAGTTTTTCTAGCCCTAATTGACTCAGCCCTACAATTAACCCCTGCACTTCTAACTGATTCAATAACGATAGAAGTTCTTCCTGGCTGAGTAATTCTTCGTGCCCCTGCTCTCTATACGCTTGATAAATTTGCTCGATTGTTTGAGCACCTTTAAGCGCCAAAACAAAAGACACAGCATTGATAGGCACGCGAAAAACGCGATGAGTATCATCATCTCGAATGACCCACCACTGTTTTCCTCGATAAAGGTGTGTTGCTGTCGAAAGTCCGGGTTTTAATGTTGGTCGTGACGTCGCAACTGCTTTCCAGGCACTTGGGTTCACGGCATGAGTACCCATGTTTTAATAGAAACCCATGCCCATAATTTGCGCGTCCAGTTCCATACCCTAGGTTGAGAAACAGTCTCTACTTTCGCCACTCCATCCATTCCTGGTCTAAGATCTGAAACATCACCTTGCAGCACACCCTCGACACGAAACACCGTTTTTCCATCTTTAGCCTGGGCAATGGGTGTCACTCTACTCACCGTAAACTCAAAAGGTTGATTAGGGATTGGAGTAAGCAGTGCTTTCCCTAACTGATCGAGAGCAATATAGCCGATGTCCAGTTGCTCAACTTCAATCAACAATTTGTACTGATTAAGAGGGGATAACTCCGCGAGAACCTCTCCCTGACGAACCGGCGTTCCAATAGCGTCAATAAGATCACCACTGACCACTATGGCGTTGTCTAATGACGAAAGAATCTGAGTGCGGCTTAACTTATGATTAATCAAGCGAATTTCTGCCTCTACGCGCTTTTGAGAGGCCGCTAGAATATTTGACTTTGCAATATCATACTCACCACGCGCTGCGTCCATTTGACGAGAAACTTCTACAAATTTCGCTTTGAGATCGAGTTTCTGCAGTTCTAACTCTTTGTCATCGAGAGAGAACATCAATTGGTCTTTAATGAGTTCATCACCTGGTCGAACAGCCACTTTTGATATATACCCATCAAATGGCGCCGAAATGACCCGTCTCTCCGCACCGACAATTTTCGCATCAGCAACCACTTGATAGTTCACTGGCCAAAATAAAAAAGCAGCCAATAGGATGAACGTACCGAGCGTTATTGGCGTCTTTTTTCGATTGCGAAAAAAGTTAGATAGTTTGACTTTTGTTGATTTCGTCAACGTGCGGGTTAAAGACTGTTGCTCAAAATATTTAGAGACCAGAGGAGAAGAAATAGTAAAGAGAGTTTGCTGTATCTGATCTCTTATCCCCGCCGTAGGTACTTTGTCACAAGAAACCAACCAAAGAACATGTACTGTACTTTCTCGGTATGTCAGCGGTTGGGTAAACCAATCAGCCCATGAGACCTGATCTTGATGTTTGAGCTGTAGACCGATGTTATCGGCATTGTCGCTCAGTTTATTTGGCCCATTCCCTTGCAGCAAGGCTTCACGAGCTTGGCTAATAATAACCTCTGTTTCAGATTTGGATTCAAGTTCTCCCGTATACGTGCCCACTTGCAAAAGAGAATTGGCTTTATCGTCCGCAATCACCATAACACAGCGAGTTAAACCAAACCTTTTAAGCTGCTCTGTGCATACCCACTCGACCATATCAGCAATTGGGACAGGCTGATTTATCTGTTCCAATAGAGAAAACACGGGCGAGTTAGAATCTTCAGTGGCGATTGCATATTGATTCGAAGGCGTTAAACGCTGTACAAGAACGGGAATCGACCACTGTACTATTTCTGTCGCTTTGGTCAGTAAGCACTTATGGTTTAGCTTCAGCGATAAAATGACCACACCATAGAGTTGATTTTCGACCACTAACGGGCACGCTAAGAAATAGAGTCCCTTTTGCTCCTCGCTTTGAACGACAGGCGCTAATCGCTGCATAGCCTGCTCACCCACTTGCTTTAATATTGCCGATGACTTCGCGCCATTTGAGGTAAATGCAACGGTTTTATAATCAGCAGAGGCTGGCTGACCAACGGCCAGCAAGCCATCTTGTATTGCTATATCCGCCCGTTGTGAAAATTGATTCAAAACGATGGCCAACCATGTTTGGCCAAGCTGCTCAGGATCGTTGGTCCTAGAAAAGGTTGGCCATAGCTCAGAGTCACTAACGGGGGTATTGCTTTGCATAATCATTAATTATTTAATTTCACCGTGCTTTTCTTCATGCTCTTTGAGCACTTTACCAAGCAGTAAAAATAGGCGCTTGGCAGCACGAGGGTTCATAATAATGCGGTCACTTAACTCAACATCAATCTGCTCTGCTGAACCATTCCAGTTTTGGCTCGTTCCAAATAGCAGCATAAACTCTTCTATGGTGCTGCCTACATTGGCAACATTCGAGTAAGTAGAACGCATTTGATCGTCATTCCAATTAATGTTTGTCTGGTTGCTCGGTGTTTTGTCTTGATTGCTCATCATTTAATCCTTACTACTTGTTAGATGATTCTTACTTTATGTTGATTATCCTGAATACGAACATCGGATTCAGGTTGTGCTTTAATCCAGAGGCCTAACTGCGCATCGAAAAACAGTAGATTACCCACTTGATCTTCTAATTCAGCCTCTTCGTCATTGCTTGCTTCAGAAGATGAACTAGGTTGTGATGATTTGGCATCATTTGGCGCTGGTGCCGTGCTTTGATTTGAATCTGAACCATTATTTGTTTGCCCTTTGTTTGAAGACGCTGGGGTCGATTGCGCTGAAGTGATCGAGTTTGTCGTGGCAACAGGATTACTCTCATTCTCAGTTTCTGTGAGAGCAGCAATCTCTTCGTTTCCAGTGTCACCTAGCAAAGTGTCACCTAGTAAGTTGACATTGTTGGGTTTAGCAGAATTGTTCATACCACGAACATCAGCACCCATATCTCGGTTCAAAGCATTTCGAGAAGTCTCTGGCTCGTTAAACTGCGTGTTGATTGATTCGCGGTTTTCTAACTCGTCTATTAACAGGTCCATTTCACCGGATAAAGAGAAGAAGTCGTCTGTCGTTGTCGCGACAGGGTCACCAAGGAACGGAGGTTCGTCCCACTCACCGATTCGGTCTGGATTGACTTCAACATGCGCATTTTCATGCAAGATCATATCTAATAGAGCGTCAGCAAAATTGAAGTTTGGTTGTTCACCGCCAAGTAAGAAATCGGGAGAGAGGTCAACACCTTCAGCATTACCTTCCCAAGTGCCTAGATGCATGGTGTCAGCACCACCAGTAAAGGACTCTTTGGACTGCGCAATGTACTCTTTATCGTTTTTAAAGAAAATGTTGCCTTCATCACCAACTAAGATGTCACTGCCGATGCCACCGTATAGCTTATCGTTAACACGTCCGCCAAATAAATTGTCGTTGCCTTCGCCACCATAAAGCTCATCGTTAAATTCACCGTTCACGTTTACCTGAGCAATCGTTTTGGCTGAATCTCTATGTCCATTACTCAGCCACTTGAATATGCCCTGGTCACCAATGAGGGTATCTCGCCCTTGATCACCTGTTAAATAGTCATTGCCGATTCCGCCAATAGCGAAATCTTCACCTTGATTACCAAAGATTCTGTCATCGCCACCAATGCTAAAGTCGGTAGAAACCATTTCTCGAGCCACCCAATTAGCATCATTAATTTGGTAGCCAGCATCACCAAGCATAATGTCTCGCCCTTGCTCACCAGTGATGACATCATCTCCCTGTCCACCAATGACGAAATCATCACCTTCTCCAGCTAAAATTTTATCATTGTCACCAATGTCGACCTGAGTCGTCACAATATTCAATGCCTGTTGAGCTTGGTTACGAATGACATACCCACTATCGCCAAGGATCACGTCATTGCCAGCATCACCATCTAGATCATCCTGACCACCACTACCAATGATAACGTCATGACCGTCACCTCCAGAAATCGTGTCGTCTGCACCCAGTTCGGCTTCACGAGAAATAACATCAGCCCGTGAACCATTAGCAGGGAAGACTATGCCTAAATCCCCCAGCAACACATCAATACCCTGATTACCTTGAATGTTGTCTGACCCGACGCCACCAATTACTACGTCATCACCACGACCCGCTGTAATCACATCGTTGCCACCTTGTGATTCTTC
>NZ_JBNGCJ010000338.1:0-9070 GCF_049974785.1 Vibrio genomosp. F10 str. 9ZD137 | reverse complement strand
ACCGCTCTTCCGATCTTGTCGGCATTTCTCTCAAGCGAATGAACTTTTAATGAAGCAAAAAAAATCTCCGATTGATTGGATGCTTTAACATAAGGCTATGTGACTGTGTTTTGCCGGATAAAAAACATAAACATAAAGAAATGCATGCCAGAAGAAGCTATGAGCCAACTTATGAATCAAAGACAACAAATCACTATTTGATGGTTATTTGAACAAGCTCAATATGCGTTAAGGTTGTCTCATATACACTGACTAAAAGTAGGTGTTATGGAGAGACTATTATGATGATAGAAAGGATTCGGCGTGAGCATGGGTATATGGTCCGCTTACTGGCAATATTGAACAAAAAGTTACTGTTGTTGAAAGATGAACAAGCTATTAGTTACTCGCTCGTGCGAGATATCGTTGATTACCTGACCAACCATTCAGAGAAAGTGCATCACCCAAAAGAAGATATTCTTTATCACTATTTTCTGACGCATTATGGGCATCAATTTGAGATCAGCAATCTTGAGCATGAGCATCAACAGCTGTCTGAGAAAACACATGAATTTCTGAATGTTGTCGATATGATTCTCAAGGATGCAGTGATCCCACAAGAGTTATTTATTAGCCTTCTCGACGAGTTTTTATTGGCGCAAAGGCGTCACTTAGAAGTGGAAGAAGGAGCGGTTTTACCTCTGATTGAGCGAACGTTCAAGGCGAGTGATTGGCAAAAGGTAGAGGAGTTGTGGGATGTCAGTGAGGATGATCCCTTATTCGGTGATACCATTGCTGACAAGTATCAGCAGTTGTCTCGAAGAATCACTTTGCTGGAATCTGAGTCTCTGTGATGATGAATCGCTGCAAGAGGCATTGACGATTGTGGCGAATGACTAAAACCAAAGGCGCCAATTTGAGTGTTAGCGCCTTTACTTTTTTTATTCAAACAATGAACTCAGGCTAAATATCTAAGTCTTCTACTTTAAAGTTCATATCCATATCAAGCAGTTCTTTTTGTAAACGCTGGCGGTCTTTGATTGCTTCTATTTCTCTCCACTTGCGTTTGACCGGTTTAGAGCGAGTTGCTTTACCTCGTGGGAATGATATATCCATAACGTCATCGAACTGCATGCCTTCCATAAGCCACCTCAATTTATTCTATTAAGCCTGAAACAGAGTCTTTTTAATACCACGGTTTGCATAAGCCTATCCTTGATTTGTTTCTCATTTGTTTCTTTTTTATGAAGGTTTTATGTGTGTTTCTTACTAAGTATCACAAAAATAAAAGCCGAAATGATGAATAACTGAGCAAATAGATGACGAAGATGAATAAAGTTTTCCGCTGATTTGGACAGAGAGGTGATGGGCTTCTAGGTTGGATAATCGTTAACATTTACCTTTTTGGTTCGCTTAATGTCAGTCAAACATCCATTAGGTGTCGTTAAATCCCTGAAAACGCGCCGCTCCTTTCTCTCACTGCCCTAAACCGCTTTTTACTATCAAATGATGCCTGATGGACGTAATAAATTATTAATGTTGAAACTTAACAATGTCTATGTGTGGCACTTGTGATTTATTTTGGTTTTATGTGTTAAATTTACAATGAAAATTAGCGGATAATTACATAGATATGAAACATTGTGATTATTGATTTTTGTGAATCCAAGCGTCATCATCCTGCGGTCAAAAAAGATATGGGTGATGAGTTAGACAACGATAGCGGTTTAACACAACAAGCATCATTACAAAAATAATAGATATTTATTGCTCTGCCGTTGATGAGCAATATGAGTTTTTAGCACTAAGCTCTGTAAGCCCCTGGCTTGTTTAGCTAAAAGTAGTGCAAATACCGAAAGAGGTTCTTGTGACAGACTTAATTAATTTGATGAACGATCTCCTCTGGGGTTCGATTCTAGTTTATTTACTTGTTGGCGTTGGTATCTACTTTACTGTGCGTCTTGGTTTCATTCAGTTTCGCCATTTCGGCCACATGTTTAGTGTTCTTAAAAATAGCCGTAAAGCAGATAAAGCGGGTATCTCATCTTTTCAGGCCCTTTGTACTAGCTTAGCTGCTCGTGTCGGTACCGGTAATATGGCGGGGGTAGCGGTAGCTCTAACCGCTGGTGGCCCTGGCGCCATTTTCTGGATGTGGTTGATTGCCATGCTCGGTATGGCGACATCATTTGCGGAAAGCACGCTGGCCCAGCTGTATAAAACACGTGATAACGATGGTAACTACCGTGGTGGCCCGGCTTACTACATGGAAAAAGGCCTGGGTATGCGTTGGATGGGGGTACTGTTTTCTATCTTCCTCATCATAGCCTTCGGACTGGTATTCAATGCCGTACAAGCCAATGCAATAGCAGGTGCCATGAACAATGCGTTTGGTTTTGAAGAGCTGTACGTTGGTATCGCTATTGTTATTATCTCAGCGTTCGTCATCTTTGGTGGAATACGTAAGATTGCTCGCACAGCAGAGCTGATTGTTCCTGTTATGGCATTGGCTTACTTGTTGATCGCGATTTACGTTATGTTGATGAACATTGAAAAGGTGCCGGATGTATTGGCCTTAATCTTCAAAAGCGCATTTGGTTTTCAAGAAGCGGCTGCGGGCGGGCTTGGTTATGCCATTGCTCAAGCGATGATTCAAGGGATTAAGCGCGGTCTATTTTCAAACGAAGCAGGTATGGGTTCTGCACCTAATGCGGCAGCGTCTGCGACACCGTATCCACCGCACCCTGCTTCACAGGGTTATGTTCAGATGCTGGGTGTATTCACAGATACGATCGTGATCTGTTCATGTACGGTGGCTATTATCTTAATGTCTGGTGAATACGTTCCTCACGGTGAAATTACCGGTATTGAGTTAACGCAGCGTGCATTAACGGCTCAAGTCGGTGATTGGGGTGGAATCTTTGTTGCGGTGGCGATTTTCTTCTTTGCCTTTACATCTATCATTGCGAACTACTCCTACGCAGAAACGAATCTGATATTCTTAGAGCACAACAATAAGAAAGGATTGGCGCTGTTTAGGGTTGTGGTGCTTGGCATGGTGATGTTCGGTTCGCTAGCTTCTCTACCAACCGTGTGGGCACTGGCTGATGTCTCTATGGGGTTAATGGCCATAGTGAACTTGGTGGCGATCATCTTGTTGTCTGGTATCGTGATCAAACTGGCCAAAGATTACAATCGCCAATTGGATGCGGGTAAGCTTCCTACATTTGATGCGAATGACTTTCCAGAGCTTCAATCTCAGTTAGAAGATGGTATTTGGGATAACAGCAAAAAAAGCTAATCGGTTTGACTTATTAGAGTAATTGAAAAGCCATGCAGACAATGCGTGGCTTTTTTTGTAGTCTAGAGACGTCTCATGAATATGGAATTTACACTATGCTAGTCGTTATCTCACCTGCAAAAACGTTGGACTACGAGTCTCCGTTACCTACAGAGCAATTTACTCAGCCAGATTTTATCCCCCATTCTAAAGAGCTTATCGATGAATGCCGTAAGCTGACCCCAGCGGATATTACCGCCTTGATGAAGGTCAGTGACAAAATTGCAGGACTCAATGTGGCTCGGTTTGAGCAGTGGAGCGAAACCTTCTCGTTCGAAAACGCCCGCCAAGCACTCTTTGCATTTAAAGGGGATGTGTACACAGGGTTAGATGCGGCCACTCTTTCTCAAGGAGATTTGGACTTTGCTCAACAGCACTTACGAATGTTGTCGGGTTTATATGGCCTACTCAAACCTTTAGACCTCATGCAGCCATACCGCCTTGAAATGGGAACGAAACTGGCTAATACGCGTGGCACCAATCTGTATCAGTTTTGGGGTAACCTGATTACCGATAAATTGAATCACGATATCAATGTCCAAGGCGATAATGTATTGATCAATTTAGCCTCCAATGAATACTTTAAAGCGGTCAAGCCAAAGAGCTTAGATGCAACGGTGATAACGCCAGTGTTCAAAGATTGCAAAAATGGGCAGTATAAAGTCATCAGCTTTCACGCAAAGAAAGCACGCGGCATGATGGCTCGATATATTATCGAAAATAGGGTTGATTCGATTGAAGCATTGACTCAGTTCGATAGCGCAGGTTATTACTTTGTTGAAGCTGAATCTTCACACAAAGAGCTCGTGTTTAAACGTGAAGAACGCTAACCCGTTTTAGGCGGGCGTATTTAGAAGGTAAGCGCGGCAATGGTGAAGTGGCTAACGTTTTGGTTAAATAAATACGATGCATGGTGCGTGTCGATGGGGCTGACACCAGAAAATAAGCGCAGCTGTGTGCCTTACAAAAAAGATCCATCGACCGAAAACGAATCAATCGCGGAGAGTCATTCAATGGTTGATAATGACAAGAACAAGCCATGACAATGCCCCCTTTGTTTGATACGCATTGTCACTTTGACTTTGAGCACTTTCAAGGTGACTTCAATGCAGAACTATCGTCAGCTGAGCGAGAAGGGGTAAAGAAGTTTCTTATTCCTGCAATAAATGAGAGCAACTGGCAAGCGGTGCAATTGCTCTCTTCGCAGCACCCTCAAATTTACCATGCTTTGGGTTTCCACCCTTATTTTCTTAATGATTCAGTAGAGCAAGACGTCAAAGCCCTTTCGCAGGCTCTTGAACTCCGTTCCCCTCAGTGTGTTGCCATTGGCGAATGTGGGCTCGACTTTTCAATTGATGCCTCCCAAGCATTGCAAGAACGGTATTTGTTAATACAACTAGAACTGGCTCAGCAGTATCAATTACCCGTTATTCTTCATTGTCATAAAGCGAACCATCGCCTCATCCCATTATTAAAAAAGTACCCGCTTGCTAAAGGAGGTATATTGCACGGTTTTTCCGGCAGCTTGCAGCAAGCGATGGATTTTATTGAATTGGGTTTTTATATCGGTGTGGGTGGAACCATCACCTACCCAAGGGCGAACAAAACGAGAAAGACAATGTCTGATTTACCATTGGACTATTTGGTTATTGAAACCGATGCGCCTGATATGCCTATGTGCGGTTTTCAAGGGAAGAAAAATCACCCTAAAATGTTGCCAAAAGTCTTATCAGAACTGGCGTTGCTTAAAGAGCAACCAGAGCAAACGGTTGCGCAATCGTTGTGGGAAAGTAGCCATAGATCGCTATTTATTTGTGAATGAATTCTAAATAAGTTGTAGGTTCTATGATTTTTGTATGAGTTTGATGTGATTTGAATCACAATTGTGAATGAATAAAGTGTGTGTCTTAACAGAAAGTGTGAGTGCAGCATTACTTTATCTCATTCATGCTGCGTATAATCACCGTGCTTTTTAGCTCCACTTTTGTCACACGCCAATAAATAACTAATAAGGAAATCATAAACTATGAGCCTGTTTATGAGTATCATCGGGATGTTCGTTCTGCTTGGAATAGCAGTTCTTTTATCTGACAACCGCAAAGCGATTAACCTACGTACTGTAGGCGGCGCTTTCGCAATCCAATTTATAATCGGTGGTTTCGTACTTTACGTACCATGGGGTCGCGATCTTCTTGCTGGCTTCTCTGCTGGTGTACAGAACGTAATCGACTACGGTAAAGACGGTACAGGGTTCCTATTTGGAAACCTAGTTAACTTCTCAGTTGATGGTATCGGCTTCATTTTTGCTTTCCAAGTACTACCAACTCTTATCTTCTTCTCTGCATTAATCTCTGTACTTTACTACATTGGTGTTATGCAGTGGGTTATTAAGATTCTGGGTGGTGGTCTACAAAAAGCATTGGGCACATCTCGTGCAGAATCAATGTCTGCTGCTGCGAACATTTTCGTAGGTCAAACAGAAGCACCACTTGTGGTTCGTCCGTTTATTCCTAAGATGACTTCATCTGAGCTATTTGCAGTAATGTGTGGTGGCCTAGCATCTGTTGCTGGTGGTGTACTCGCGGGTTATGCATCAATGGGTGTTCCACTAGAGTACCTAGTTGCTGCGTCATTCATGGCGGCACCTGGTGGTCTATTATTCGCAAAAATCATCAAGCCAGAAACAGAACAAGCTGCTGATGAGCTAGGTGATGACATTGACGGCGGCGCTGATAAACCAGCTAACGTTATCGATGCAGCAGCAAGTGGCGCATCTGTTGGTCTTCAACTAGCACTAAACGTTGGCGCAATGCTACTTGCTTTCATTGGCCTTATCGCGCTAGTGAACGGCATCATCGGTGGTGTTGGCGGTTGGTTCGGTATGGGACACCTAACACTAGAAATGCTTCTAGGTTGGTTGTTTGCTCCTCTAGCATTCCTAATTGGTGTGCCTTGGGCTGAAGCAACAGTTGCTGGTTCTTTCATCGGCCAAAAACTGGTTGTGAACGAATTCGTAGCGTACCTAAACTTTGTACCTTACGTGGGTGAAAATGCTCAAGTTCTTGCATCAACTGGTGCCGTGATGTCTGAGAAGACGCAAGCTATCATTGCCTTTGCACTATGTGGCTTCGCTAACCTGTCTTCTATCGCGATTCTACTTGGTGGTCTAGGTGGTCTTGCTCCTAGCCGTCGTCAAGAGATTGCACGCATGGGTGTTAAAGCCGTTGCAGCAGGTACTCTATCTAACCTAATGGCGGCAACTATTGCTGGCCTATTCCTCTCTTTCTAAGAAAGAAGAGTCAGTTTATATAGACGCCTTGTAATCAAGCCCCGTAGCCACCTAGTGTGCTGCGGGGCTTTTTGTTTTCTGGCAATACATTTTTTGGGGTTAGCGGATAAATAGCTTTTATCGCTAAGAGGTGAACAAGGAGTAAGATAGAGTTAGATTTTTGAGATACAAACCGTTTGCGTTTTATTTGGTGCTACAGTTTTGCAATGAATATCTATACTGTATAGGTTAGATACACATTGTTGAGTGGGTGAATAACAACTCTTCACGGTAATACATCTCAAAATAGGCATATGATTTGCCTACGCAGACACCGCAATCATTGATTGTAGTGCCATGGACCATAATTGGTACTGTGCGGTGACAAGGATAGCAATTAGTACATGTTCGCTGTATGTACTGAGTCTTCAAGGAACCAAGTCCGTTCATTTAAGGCTATTGAGCCCGCTTTGCCCCAACGTTAAATTGCTAATATGGGTGCGAGTTCGATAGAAAATGAATTGAATATATTGATCGGAGATAGAAATGAGCGATTTAAAAGCAGCAGCACTACGAGCACTTAAATTAATGGATCTAACCACGCTAAATGATGATGACACCGATGCAAAGGTGATCTCACTGTGTCATGACGCGAAAACAGCCGTAGGTAACACTGCTGCAATTTGTATTTACCCTCGCTTTATTCCCATTGCGAAGAAGACATTGCGTGAACAAGGCACACCAGACGTGCGCATTGCAACCGTGACAAATTTCCCTCATGGTAATGACGATATTGACATCGCCGTTGCAGAAACAAAGGCAGCCGTTGCTTACGGTGCTGATGAAGTGGATGTTGTCTTCCCATACCGTGCGTTAATTGCTGGCAATGAAAAAGTCGGCTTTGAGTTGGTTAAGCAATGTAAAGAAGCGTGTGGCGATATTTTATTAAAAGTGATCATCGAAACGGGTGAGTTGAAAGAAGAAGCATTGATTAAGAAAGCATCGCAGATTTGTATTGAAGCGGGTGCCGATTTCATCAAAACTTCAACGGGTAAAGTACCAGTGAACGCTACGCCAGAATACGCACGCATGATGCTTGAAGTTATTCGCGATATGGGCGTTGCTAAAACGGTCGGCTTTAAGCCTGCTGGTGGTGTTCGCACTGCGGAAGATGCACAAGCTTACCTTGGTATGGCTGATGATCTTTTAGGTGCCGATTGGGCTGACAATATGCATTATCGTTTTGGAGCATCAAGCCTACTAACCAATCTACTTAACACATTAGAAGTGACAGACCAAACAGCGGATCCTGCCGCGTACTAAATCTATAACTGTCTGTTTTATGAAGTGGTGAAAGTTCACCACTTCATCTCTTTATTCTACAAACCAATGTTTACAGCAAACTTGGGAGATTCTAATGTCTAATATTAATCAAAACTACTTACCTCAAGAAATCATTCGTAAAAAGCGCGATAACGAAGTTCTGACAACGGATGAGATTAATTTTTTCATTCAAGGTGTGGCAAAAAATACCGTATCTGAAGGCCAAATTGCAGCATTTGCAATGGCGATATTCTTTAATGAAATGACGATGCCAGAGCGAATTGCTCTCACGTGTGCGATGCGTGATTCAGGCATGGTGATTGATTGGGCGCACATGAACTTCGATGGTCCAATTGTTGATAAACACTCAACCGGTGGTGTCGGCGATGTGACGTCATTAATGCTTGGCCCTATGGTGGCCGCATGTGGTGGGTTTGTTCCAATGATTTCTGGCCGCGGCCTTGGCCACACGGGAGGAACTTTAGACAAATTAGAGTCCATACCTGGTTATAACATTACTCCAACCAATGACGTGTTTGGTCAAGTGACTAAAGACGCTGGGGTGGCCATTATCGGTCAAACGGGGGATTTAGCTCCCGCAGATAAGCGTGTTTATGCCACGCGTGATATTACCGCAACCGTGGATAACATCTCGTTAATTACCGCTTCGATACTGTCGAAGAAACTAGCGGCAGGTTTAGATTCACTTGTGATGGATGTAAAAGTCGGCTCAGGTGCTTTTATGCCAACGTATGAAGCGTCGGAAGAACTGGCTAAATCTATCGTTGCCGTGGCTAATGGTGCCGGTACTAAAACAACCGCTATCCTTACCGATATGAACCAAGTTCTTGCCTCTTCAGCGGGCAATGCGCTTGAAGTGAGAGAAGCGGTGAGATTCCTAACGGGTGAATATCGTAATCCTCGCTTGCTCAATATTACATTGGCTTCTTGTGCTGAAATGTTGGTGTTGGGGAACCTTGCTGACAACAGTGAAGAGGCCCGAGAGAAATTGATGGCCGTTCTGGATAACGGCAAAGCCGCAGAATGCTTTGGTAAAATGGTTGCAGGCTTAGGCGGGCCAGAAGATTTTGTAGAAAATTATAATAACTACCTAGAAAGCGCAGAAATTATTAAACCTGTTTACGCACTTGAACGTGGTGTTG
>NZ_JBNGCJ010000337.1:0-1698 GCF_049974785.1 Vibrio genomosp. F10 str. 9ZD137 | reverse complement strand
GTCGACAGAACCGATGGCAAAGTGGCTATTCCACTCGGTCTCGTGGCGTTGTACTGGATCCGCCAGTTTAAGCGCTTGATCGATATTGGTGATATCCAACAAAACAGCAATCCAAATAAGGGGTTAGGTTTCATAAAGCCAGATGGTTGGCACAAGCTAAAACATATTGGCGTTGACGATTTAGCAGTAGGTTCCATTTTCGTCGGTGATGAGGCTAAAGCGCTTCAAGAAACGTTTAAAGATACACTCGATACCATCGTCCAAAATCCTGTGAAATTCACTTACATCGGTGATAGACAGAATTGTGTATTTTCTGTTACTCGTAAGACAAAGCGTAAGAAGAAAAACATCGTGTTAGACCGAGGTTTCTTTGAAAGCTATGGTTATTTTATTCTTGATGGGAGTTTATGGGAGTGCTTGCGTTTATTCCATTCGTGGATTGAACCTCTTGTGGTTAACCAGTGGGTGATGGAGATGCAAAAGTATAGTCGCAATCAAGCACGTAATATTTCTTTGCAGACTTACTATGATTATTTAGTTTGGGTAGAGAAAGATCACGATACTCGTGCTGTTCGCAAACGAGTAGACCAAATTACTCAGCAACAAGGCAGAGTCGAGAGTGTTTGGAGTGGTCAAAAGTTGCAGTCAACGTATCAAATCGATCACTGTTTGCCTTTTGTATATTGGCCCAATAACGATAGATGGAATTTGTTGCCTTCTACAGCGGCAGAAAACAACAAAAAGAGCAATCGTGTTCCTAGCCAACAGCGTTTGCAGGATTCGAAAACTCGAATTGTAGAGTGGTGGACAATGGCTTGGTTGGGAACGGCGAGTGAGGATCGTTTTTTCCAAGAAGCATGCTTATCTTTGCCTAATGTTTCGCCGCAATGCCGTGATTTCGAAGAAGTGTTTGAGGCGATGAATTTGCAAATTAGAGGCGTCAAAAGCCGCTTACTAATCAACGAATGGCTATAATCTTTCGAACAGGCCACACAGTATTTTCTGAGTCGTAATTTTAATCCTCTTGAGAGGCTCCTTTGGTTGGCAGTAGGCGCGGCGTACTTACTCGAACAGCCAGTAGTAGGAAAAATAGGATCAAACTTTTCCCTATTGCTCATTTTGTAGGAGTGGTCTAGTTTGACTAACGCCATTACTGGTGGACAAATGCAAAGGTGGGGGCAATGGAGTCACTGCCTAGACTACAAGCTAAGAAATAAGGATGGCTAGGCGAGTCACACGATTCGCCTAGTGAGTTAGTTTTTACTGGGCTTATGCTTTTAGTCCAGTAAGAAGGTTCTCCATATTATTACTTTGCTGACGCAGCTGTTCAATATTACCTGTAGTAGAGCTGATCAATTTACAAACGTTATCGGCCTGGGTTCTAACTTCCTCAACGCTTGAAGCAATATTATCGGCGACTGCGCCTTGCTGCTCTGCGGCAGTGGCTATTTGAATGCTGGAATTAGAGATCGACTGATTTCGGTCGGCAAGATCCCCAATTTCTTGATTGACTTCAGCCATCAGGCTCTGCCCTTCTTCCGCATTGTGTACGGTTACGTTCATCAACTTAGTCAATGACTGGCTGTTTTTTTGCAGAGCTTCTATCATCGACTGAATCTCAACAGTCGCTTGCTGAGTACGCCCAGCTAACGCTCGTACTTCATCAGCCACTACTGCAAACCCACGGCCTTGTTCACC
>NZ_JBNGCJ010000336.1:0-10405 GCF_049974785.1 Vibrio genomosp. F10 str. 9ZD137 | reverse complement strand
CCGCTCTTCCGATCTTGGCATCATGCCCGGGTTTTGGCTGTTGAACGTATTGAGTTCAGACATTAACGGATACCCAAACCCTTCGCTTTTCACCGCGACAGCAATGATAGGGATGATTGCATTAGCGGGGATAGTGGTACGAAATTCACTTGTGTTGATTGAATTTGTACAGCAGTCCTTAGCGAAGGGGCAACCTCTACAAGATGCACTGATCGAATCAGGCGCGGTCCGTATGCGGCCTATCTTATTGACAGCGGGAACTACCTTATTGGGTAACATTGTCATTACCTTAGATCCTATTTTCAACGGACTCGCGTGGTCGATCATTTTTGGTATTACCGCATCCACTATTTTCACTCTTCTGGTTATCCCCGTCGTTTATAACCTGGCGTATCAAGAGAGTCACAAAAGCAGCGCAGTCAGTCGTGAAAGAGTGACGCTAATGGAGGACGAATAATGAAAAGCAAAAATAAATGGCTTGGGATGATTTTGTTTACCTTATTAACCATGCTATTCCTTTTTATGGCGGGCATGTTTAATGAAAAAGTATCAGACAATAAACGTCACACAACCAAACCTGAAATTGCTCCGGAAGTCATCGTATTAGCCCCTATTAATGAGCCTGTGTGGCGAGAGTTTTCTGGTGTCGTTGTTGCAAAACAGAGAGCTGATATTTCTGCGCGAATCACAGCTAAAGTATCGGAAATATATATTGAAGTGGGCGAAGCTGTCGAAAAAGGTGACATTTTGATGCGTCTAGAGAATGAAGATCTAGAAGCACGAGTTACGCAAAATGAACAGGCCTTATCGGGAGCGCAAGCGAAACTCAGCTCTGCGATTAAAGAATACGACAGAGCGAAAGAGCTGTTAACCAGAAAGCTCGTTTCTCAATCCAGTTTTGATAACGCCGAAAGCGAGTTGGAACTGGCCAAAGCCACATTTAACCAAACTCAGGCTGCACTGATAGAGTCACAAACGACACGCGAGTTCAGTATCATTACTGCGCCATTTGCAGGGCTGATCACCAATAAACCGATTAATGTTGGGGACACAGCTGCCCCCGGCAATGTATTGGTTTCTCTCTATCAGCCGGCGCGCTTACAAATTCAGGCCGACATCGCTGAATCGGTATTACCACATATTCAATTGGGGCAAGAGATCAATGTCGACCTTCCCACCGTTTCCCTTAATATTCCATCGAATGTGAGTGAAATGACCCCGTCAGCAGACGTAAATTCAAGAAGTTATCAGATTAAGCTCGATGTTAATGTCGAGGTTGGTGTCTACCCCGGCATGTACGCCAAACTTAAAGTTCCAGTCGGTGAACATGACGTTCTTCGTTTACCTGAAAGTGCCGTGATACACGTGGGGCAGCTAGAATATGTCCAAGTATGGGATGGTGAAAACATCACTCGACGGTTAATTCAACTGGGTGACGATGGCAGAGTGAGAAAAGGTTTAGTAGCAGGGCAGCAGGTGCTTCGTTTCCCGCAAAACTGATCGAGATGTGATTGACCGTTATGCCATTAACCGTTATGTCATTAACCGTATACAGTCGTAACGAATGGAGTCTTTTTGAACTTGAGCCGTTCAACACGGTAAGCTCTGAATGAGAGAAGCCAAAGACAACAAGGGAAGATTAGTGAATGGCCATTACGATCGGGCAATGGTCGCTAAGATTATAATTTAAAACATCTTGAGCACGATACGTAGTTTGCTTAGGTGCAGAAAAAGCCAACCGCTTAGTCAGAACAATATGATCGATAACCGAGCGATACTGGTATGTTAAGCCTGCTTCTCTTTTGGAACGTACTTTACAGTCCGGTGTCGTGTTTTTACTGGCAAGTACCGCACCGGTTTGATGAGCCAGCTCAGTCCAAAGCCAATCGTTCGGTGCGCTGAGGTTATGATTAAAGTCTCCTAAAATGACATACGCATCATTGTCTAGTTCACGATCTTGAATCCATGCTCGTAATTTTTTCGTTTGTTCTTTCAAACGTCGACAGTCTTTCTTCTCTTTATAGTGCTCAATACACCCTGCTTTTAAATGAACCGACAGCAGATGAATGGGCATTTCTCCTTCTGGATTGATCACAACATAAGTGGCAAACCTAAGTTTGCTGCGCGAATGAGTTTCTAATTGGATGGAGGGCATCGCCGTTACGGAGAGAGAAGAGTGAATCGCAAAACCTGTGTACTGGTTGATATCACCAAATTGATGATTTTTATTCGAGGCTAATGAACGGTCTGACATCCATAGGGTGTAATCAGGGCCGACAACACGCTGAATCGCTGCAACATCGTTAATCTCTTGGAAACTTAACACGTCTAGATCCATGTTATCGAAGTAGCGCTGGAGTTGATTAAAGTCTTCGGGCGACCGATGGGAATTTGGCATGGACCTATTGGCATCTGAAGTGAGCCATTCAATGTTCCAACTGGCGACACGAAGTTGACTTTCTGCTTGGAGTGAAAGCGGCAAAAAAAGTAACGCTGTGACAAATATTCTAGCCAGATGTGCAATGGTCATACGATAATTACTGTGAATTTCATGGAAGCCGTTATTCTATCAGTGTTGCGAATAAATCAAGTACCATTTTCGCTAAACATCCAATTTTCATTGTTTCTTTTCTAAGTGAGAAGTACAGAGAAAAGATCGAACTGAAGTTCATCAGGGAACCGCTTTTCTTGATCCAAATCAATACTTGTCATTTGTGCTTTTTGTTAAATACACCACAACATATAGTGTCAGTGCATTTAATAGTCGCCCTATATAGTGTGTTTGTGGATAACTCTGTGAGTATGCTTAGGGTAAGGAGAAATGGTGAAACCAATCGTAATCAAACGTGACGGCTCAAGAGCTCCGTTTAGTAGGGATCGTATTCAGGCAGCGGTGGAAAGTGCCGCAGATAATGCCGATAAAGAAATCGCTATTTACGCGCTGAATGTCGCGTTAGCTGTTGAGTTAAAACTAGCGGATTACGATGAAGTTCATATCTCTGAAATTCAAACGCTGGTTGAAAATGAATTAATGCAAGGGCCATTTAAGTCACTTGCTCGTGGTTATATTGAATACCGACATGATCGCGACATCGCCCGTGAAAAGCAAAGTACGTTAACGCGAGAGATCGAAGGATTAATCGAAGAGAGTAACGTCGATTTAATTAACGAAAATGCGAACAAAGACGGCAAAGTCATCCCTACTCAACGGGATTTATTAGCGGGTATCGTGGCAAAGCACTATGCAAAGACCCACATTTTACCACGTGATATTGTTCAGGCTCACGAAGAAGGCGATATTCATTATCACGACCTAGATTACGCCCCGTTTTTCCCGATGTTTAACTGCATGTTGATTGATCTACAAGGCATGCTGACGCGAGGTTTTAAAATGGGTAATGCTGAAATCGACACACCAAAATCGATTTCAACGGCAACGGCGGTTACTGCACAAATCATCGCGCAAGTCGCGAGCCATATTTATGGTGGAACTACGATTAACCGAATCGATGAAGTGTTAGAGCCATACGTAACCACCAGCTATGACAAACATTTAGACATCGCCAAAGAGTGGGACATTCCGAACCCAGAAGCATTCGCCAAGGCGCGGACTGAAAAAGAGTGTTATGACGCGTTCCAATCGCTTGAGTACGAAGTCAATACGTTACATACCGCGAACGGACAAACGCCGTTTGTGACGTTTGGTTTTGGTCTGGGCACCAGTTGGGCCTCTCGTTTGATCCAGAAGTCGATTTTGAAGAACCGCATTGCAGGTCTGGGTAAAAACGCGAAAACGGCAGTATTCCCTAAATTGGTGTTCGCGATCAAAGATGGCCTCAACCATACCTCTGACGATCCAAACTATGACATTAAACAGCTCGCATTAGAATGTGCGTCTAAGCGCATGTATCCGGATATCTTAAATTACGACAAAGTGGTTGAAGTGACCGGATCATTTAAAACCCCGATGGGTTGTCGTAGTTTCCTTGGTACATACGAGGAAAACGGTGAACTTGTCCATGAAGGCCGTAATAACCTAGGGGTAGTCAGTCTTAACCTGCCGCGTATCGCGTTGAAAGCGCAAGGCAACGTAGACAAGTTTTATACGTTATTGGATGAGAAATTGCAGCTTGCGCGCCGCGCTTTAGAAACGCGTATTAGCCGTTTAGAGAATGTTAAAGCGAGAGTCGCTCCGATTCTGTATATGGAAGGTGCGTGTGGTGTGCGTTTGAAAGCAGACCAGCCGATTGCAGAGATCTTTAAAAACGGTCGAGCATCCATTTCTCTGGGATACATTGGTATTCACGAGATGATCACCGCATTGCATGGCGTGGACCAACACGTTTACGACGATGCAGAACTTCGACAGCAAGGACTGAATATCGTTAAGTATTTAAAAAACGAAGTGGATAAATGGACCGAAGAAACGGGGTACGCGTTTAGCCTATACGCTACGCCAAGTGAAAACTTATGCAGCCGTTTTTGTCGTGTTGATACTAAAGAATTCGGTGTCATTGAGGGCGTAACGGATCGCGGATACTACACCAACAGTTTCCACCTTGATGTGCAAAAGAAAGTGAATCCTTACGACAAGATTGACTTTGAAATGCCATACCCACCAATTTCTTCCGGTGGCTTCATTTGCTACGGGGAATTCCCGAATATGCAAAACAATATTGAAGCGTTAGAAAACGTCTGGGATTACAGTTACTCACGTGTGCCATATTACGGAACAAACACTCCCATTGATGAATGTTATGAGTGTGGCTTTAATGGCGAGTTTGAGTGTACCAGTAAAGGATTTACCTGTCCGAAATGTGGTAACCACGACTCAACCAAAGTATCAGTTACTCGTCGTGTTTGCGGATACCTAGGTTCTCCTGATGCAAGACCCTTTAACTTCGGTAAACAAGAAGAAGTTAAACGACGCGTTAAGCACTTGTAATTTTAAGATAAAAATAGGCGACGGCGCTTGTCATGAATTATCACCAGTATCATCCGATTGATGTTATTAACGGCCCGGGAACCCGTTGTACGCTTTTTGTTTCCGGTTGCGTTCACCAGTGCAAGGGGTGTTACAACCAATCGACTCTGCGTCTCGATTCTGGTCACTTATTTACGCAAGAGCTGTCGGATAAGATCATTGCTGATCTTAACGACACGCGTATAAAACGTAGAGGATTATCGTTATCAGGCGGTGATCCTATGCATCCAGCGAATGTGTCAGAGGTATTAAAACTGGTACAGAGAGTGAAAAGTGAGTGTGTTGGTAAAGATATCTGGTTATGGACCGGTTATCAGTTGCATGAACTCGATGAACACCAACAACGTTTATTGCCTTATGTCGATACTTTAATTGACGGAAAATTTGAGCAGATTAAGGCGGATCCGAGCCTTAAATGGCGGGGCAGTGCCAATCAAATTATTCATACCTTCACGGCTTGTTAAAAAGTAAATATCTCGATCTCAATTTTGATTAAGTACTAAATACTGATTTAACAATTTACGTAAGTAACAATCCATTCTATTAAAGTAACAATCCATTAAAATTTCGCTTCGATTTTGATGAATCTAATGTTACCGTGATGGCATTACTTGAATTTCAAAGGGTTGTGACTTTCATGTTTTCACACTTATCCGAACCAACACTGGATCCTATCCTCTCTTTATCTATTGCCTACCGTCAAGACGAGCGTCCTGACAAGGTTGATCTTGGCATCGGTGTATACCGAAATAGTCAAGGTGAAACGCCAATTATGGCGGCGATAAAGCAGGCGCAAGACATCGTAACACAAACACAAAAAACCAAAGCTTATGTAGGCTTAGCGGGTTGTGAAGAGTTTAATCAGTCTATGACCGATTTGCTGTTATCCGGCACGTCAGCAATGGGAAGAGTGGCGACCATTCAAACGCCAGGTGCGAGCGGTGCACTTAGAATGCTGGGGGACTTAATGAAGCTTGCCCAGCCAGATACGACAATTTGGATTTCAAATCCGAGTTATGTTAACCACAAGCCTGTGATGGAAGCTGCTGGGCTTAAAGTGAAATATTACAGCTATTTCAGTGCCGATACCAAGCAGGTGGATAGCGAAAAAATGCTGAAAGAACTTTCTTTCGCGGGACCAAATGATGTTGTGTTGCTTCATGGCTGTTGCCACAACCCAACGGGTGCTGATATTGATTTTTCAGCTTGGCAGGCAATCACAGAGCTCTCGCAGAAGAATGGTTTTATTCCTTTTGTCGATATCGCTTACCAAGGCTTCGGTGATGGTTTAGAAGAAGACGCAAAAGGTCTTCGCTATATGGCTGACAATGTTGAAGAGATGATGATCACCACTTCATGCTCTAAAAACTTTGGTCTTTACCGTGAGAGAACCGGTGCCGCCATCGTGGTTGGTCAGTCTCTAAAAGACGTGACCAATGCGAAAGGTAAGTTGCTGACTCTGGCACGCTCTACTTATACGATGCCACCTGACCATGGTGCGGCATTGGTTAAAACTATCTTAAACGACGATCAATTGACTCAAACCTGGAAGACTGAGCTAAGCGAAATGCAGCAACGTTTACTTAGCCTGAGAAAAAGCTTGTGTGATGAACTTAGAAATGAACATGATACGGATCATTTTAACTTCATCGAAAGCCATAAAGGTATGTTTACCGTGCTAGGCTTTACCAGTGACCAGATGTCTACGTTAAGAGAGCAGTTCGGTATCTACGGTGTCGGAGACGGTCGGATCAATATCGCTGGCCTATCTGAAAATCATATTGCGTATGTGGCTAAGGCCATTGCTACTGTATCAAGATAATAATTAGATCAAGATAATAGTTAGGTATTTCTATGAAGAAGCAGAATCACTTATTGTTAATGGTTATGTTAAGTCTTGGGCTCACAGCGTGTTCGACAACCAGTAATGTTGACAAAGAGCCGTTACCTGAACCAGAAAACCCGGTTGAAGTGCCTGTTGTCGAGCCTGAGACGGACAAGCCTGTTGAGCCTGAAGTAAAACCTGAAGAGCCAGTTGTCGAGCCAGAGCCTAAACCAGCAGAGAAACCAAAACCTCAAGCGAAAAAAACAGAAGATGGAAAACTGATTCTTGGTGATCAAGAGTGGGTTTACGTTCCTGGTTTAAAACAAAGCTTCAAAGCTCGCGTGGATACTGGAGCAACAACTTCGTCAGTAAGTGCTCAAGATATCCTTCAGTTTGAGCGTGACGGAAAAGAGTGGGTGAAGTTTAAGGTAGACATGGGTGACACGCTGAGCAAAGAGATTGCGTTACCGGTTCAACGTTGGGTTAAAATTAGACAATCAAACAGTGAAGAATCAGAAAAAAGGCCCGTCGTTGTCGCTTGGGTCCAGGTCGGTGATCTCAAAGAAAAAACAGAGTTTACCTTGTCTGATCGCAACCATATGAAGTTTTCAATTCTATTGGGTCGCAGCTTTTTTAAAGACGTCGCTATTGTTGATGTGAGTAAGAAATTTGTACAGGACAAATACAAATAGCTTTACTCAGATTTAGAACTGATAACAATGTAACAAGGGCCATTCACTGAATGGCCCTTGTTTATCTACGGCTCTGGGTACTTACTGCAATGTGGACAATTTAAGGGTGTATTGGAAGATCTTCTCTTTGGCCCCATTCCGTCCATGAACCATCATAAACCGACATATTTTTATAACCGCATAGCTCACACGCTAGTAATACAATGCAGGCCGTCACACCTGAACCACAGCTAAAAATGTAACGATCTTTGGTGGGATCAATCGACGTTTCAAGGATCGATTTCAATTGCTCAACGGGCTTGAGTCGCTCTTCATTCATCAATTCCGCAAACGGCTGGCAGATAGAGTTCGGAATATGCCCACTGCGAATACCTGCTCTAGGCTCTTCTGTTTCAGCGTTAAATCTTGCTCTACCACGAGCATCTACCGTCAGGTTGGCGCTGTTGTTAATTTGAGAAAGAACAGTATCTGCGGATACAAAATAGTCTGAATTCAGCGTGCCAGAAAAATCACCCGGTTCTTGGGGTGTTGCATAGGATTTGTCGGTTTCATAACCAGCTTGTTTCCATGCGGTTAGTCCTCCGTCAAGCACATACACGTTTTCGTGCCCCATTGCCTTTAACATTACCCATGCTCGTGGAGAGGCGAAAGTGCCACTGTTGTCATACACAACGATGACAGACTCATTATTCATTCCGATTTTCTTTGCGGATTCATTGAACCGATCTTCAGAAGGCATCATATGAGGCAAGGAACTGCTCGGATCGCTAAAGTCCTTATCATAATCAAATCGCAACGCATTAGGGATTTTATTGATGGTGTCCTTAGCCGTTTCACTTGGGATTTTAAAGTTTATGCTTGCATCTAAGATGACCAAATTAGGATTATCTTGTTGTTCCTTGAGCCACTGGGCGGTAACAAGTGGGTGCATTATTACTCCTTATATTCGATTTCCACGTGCAAAATCAGCATGAAATAAACTGAAAATGGGTGGCAGTGTTAAGTTTACTGGTATTGGCTTTCAGTAAGACAGACGTCCCTAGCTTACATTGAACGGAGCCGCCTATACTGACTCGAAAAACACCGGCATCGGGAACATCAACGATTAAGTAATGCCTCTGGCCATCTAGAGACTGAATCATCGACTGATCGGTGATGGTGCCTTGTATCTGAATACTGTCTGAATCATCAGGTAGAAAATACGTGACTAGCAACAATATAAACGTGGCAATCAACAGAGCTGCAATGTAAGTCTTTGGTTTATCCATCCAAAATAACCATTGGGAACGAGCATTCAGAAAGAGTTTACCGTGTCTATTGCCTGAATGCTCGGAGCTAGCTACCAAATCCAACTATTTTGTGAGGGCGTGAATTGATATTGGATGGGGTCGCTTCCATCATAGAACCATATTTCAGCTAACACCGATGATTGCGAGTCAGAGATAATAAACTCGAGTGCAGCTTTCCCGTTATCTAATGATGATGACGTAATACGACTGTTAAAGTTGGGGACGAAACTACCATCTTGCAGGGGCACGTAGTCTCCGTAAATTGACACATAAGCGCGTTGTGTCGAATAGGCGCTGATATCAACGTCAAACGTGTAATCTACAACAGGATTAAAACTGAACCCATCTGGGATCGAAAGATCTTGTGTTGTCCGTTGGACTGCTAGGGTGTTTTCTATAAAGCCAGCGGATCCTGCTGATTCATCTTGCTCTTCCGTCGTGATGGTTTTGTTAGTAGGAGGGCTGCCCCCATCACCTCCGCCACCGCAGGCAAGAAGAAAGAATGAGAGAGATAAAGTGATCCATTTAATATCCATAGTCTTTACTCCTGTGGTTGGAAGAAACGATTAGAGGATGCCTTGTTTTCTAAGTACCAATTCTGGCTTTGTTGTCCCGCTGATTCTGCATAGGCTGCAAATTCAGGGTAGGTGAGCACCAAATCTACCCGTTCTTGTGGCCATTTCCACTCATCGGTTATCAGTAGAGCCCAAGGTAGATTGCCGGCCGTTTTAAAGAAACGAGTGGCGCTGGGATCACTGCTATCAATGCCTCTTGCGTAAAGTGATTCGTCAAACTGCTCGGTCGGTGCTTGATCCGCTAGGTGGACTTCCCATTTTCGGCCCGGTTGAAAGGTGACGCCTTCGCCATGGTACGAGTTAGGAGTGGCAAAAATAAAGGGGTCGTAGGGCATCGCCATTAATCCAGAGGTGTCTGCGGAATCTGTCGTTGTAATATCCAGACTGAACGAAAATTTGAGAGACTCCTGACACGTTTGTTCTGTTCTGTAATAGCTGCAACTTTCTGATCGCACCACCGACATGTCATCAGAAACAATAAAAATCGCTTCTTCAGATATTGCTTCCAAACCATTGGTTGGTTGAACAACGCCATTGTGCGTCATGGTTGTTAGCGCTTCATCAATGTCAGTGCGATTAATCCCAGCCAGTCGGATTGCAAAACCATTGCGGTAGTCTGCGCCGTAGGCTGCAACATAGCCTTCAATTTTTGAGCGAGACACTTTTCCATCTTGCAATGTTTCTGTTACGCGGTAACGAACAACGAGGTCATTCATGTCGTAGTCGGCGGTGTAAGGCCAATTGTCTTCAAAAGCGACGGTAGCATAGCCCGATTCGCTAGGGTAATGGCGTATCGCAATACCATCTTTGGTGATGAGAATGGGGTGATCTTCGACTTCCCCTTTTTGCGCTCCGCCCACGTGTTCAATTCCAATCTGGTCGCTAAAGCGAAAACGGCTCCATGTTGATCCCATGGTTGCATCATTGGGTACTGACAGAATCAGAGCGTTCGTTCCTTGAGACAGTATCGTGTCTGAAAAAACCTTTTCTCCCTCATCTGTAAAGTCGCCATCTTTGTTCCAGTCTATCCACGCTGAAAG
>NZ_JBNGCJ010000335.1:0-3330 GCF_049974785.1 Vibrio genomosp. F10 str. 9ZD137 | reverse complement strand
TGGGCAGAGGCTGCTCGTTAATGGATAGCGGTAAGGCGGCCGTTGCCGGCAAGGGAATGATGATTGAACTTAAGCTGATTGATAAGGCGGTTAAGGTAAGCAAAGGCTTTTTCATCTGATGACTCCAATTAGATTAAGACCTACTTTTCAATATGTGGAAGAAAACTTGAAAAGTAGGGACCAGTCAGAGATATGACTAAAAAACATCAATTTAGTTCCCATTGAATTGGGACTCAAAGTTAAGAGGCTTTCGCTGTCAGCACTTCTTTAGAGTGAATGATCTCCTTTTCTGCATCGGTAAACAGTCCAGTCGAGCCCTTAGCATAATCTTTAGGTGGTTGGTCTGTTTCTATCTTATCTGGCGTCGTATTGTTTTCGTTCTGAATCGTTATCTGTTTAACAAATGGGTTATCTTGCTCTGGTTGATTTGGCAAAAGCTCTGCTGATGTTTTTGCCATATGCTGATAAAGCTTCGTATAGTCTTTGCCTAATGTATCCAGCATTTCGGCGCTTTGAGCAAAATAGTCGGTCAGTTCTTGCTTTTGTTGTTCGAGAGCGAATTTTGTTGCGTCTAGGTCTTTTTGTACTGTTTTTTGTTTTTTATATTCAGGTGTTGTGAAGCGCCCAAAAAGCCCCCCTATTACAATACCAATGACTAAACCTACAATAGCGTAAATCCAAGGCATAATAGCTCCTTATTAACTGAGGAATTAACATGTCTGTTACCAGTTGGTTACACATGTCTAGGGGGCATGTTACTATGAGCGGAAGGTCCAATAAAGAAAAATACGATAATTTTAATGGCTGTGTTTGAAGGAAGTGTTCTTGTTATGACACCAAGACAAAAGTATGAGAAAGATATAAAAGAACATGGTTTTCAAAGAGATGAAGCCCAGTTTCTAGCGGTTGAAGCATTAGATAAATTGCATCACCAAATTATTGAATATCTCAATGCACCTAAGGTCTCACTGACCCGTTGGCAAAAACTGATGGGAAAAAAAATAGACTCTCCTGTTGTTCCAGATGGTTTGTATTTCTGGGGGGGAGTGGGTCGAGGTAAGACCTACCTGATGGATTCATTTTTTGATTCATTACCCAGCGAAAGGAAAATGAGAGTCCACTTTCACCGCTTCATGTATCGTGTGCATGATGAGCTTAAAGGGCTAGGGGAAGTGAGTGATCCGTTAGACCTTGTGGCCGATAAATTTAAACAAGAAACCGATATTATCTGTTTCGATGAGTTCTTTGTTTCAGACATTACCGACGCCATGATTCTAGGTACTTTATTTCAAGCCTTGTTTAAGCGAGGAGTGATCCTAGTCGCGACGTCGAACATCCCGCCGCATGATCTGTATAAGAACGGACTGCAACGAGCACGTTTCATGCCTGCGATTCATTTGATAGAAAAGCATTGTGTCATTATGAATGTTGATAGCGGTATCGACTACCGGTTAAGAACACTAAAGCAAGCCGAGATATATCATTACCCACTTGATAAAACAGCCAACGAAAACCTCTATTGCTATTACAAGCAATTGGTAGGAGAAGATAAGCCTATTCAAACGTCGATAGAGATCAATAACCGAGCGATGGATGTGATAGAAGCAAGTGATGGTGTACTGCATGCGACATTTGGCCAATTATGTAAAAGTGCTCGTAGCCAAAATGATTATATTGAACTGTCTAAAATCTATCACTCTGTGCTTTTAGCGGATGTTGAACAGATGGGCGCAAATTTGGATGATGCTGCTCGGCGGTTTATTGCATTAGTCGATGAATTTTATGAGCGAAATGTAAAACTCATCATTTCAGCTGAAGTCGCTTTAGAAAACTTGTATGAAGGGCAATTTCTGGAGTTTGAATTCAAGCGTTGTCAGTCAAGACTAATTGAAATGCAAAGTCATGATTATCTGGCTAAAGAGCATCTCAGTTAATCTGAAATTCGGTCTATGGCAGTAGGTTAAAAAAAATTGTGATTTTGTTCAAAAAGAGGTGATTTTTTCTTCGCTCTTCTCTATAATCCTGCGACCTACCGTTACTGCTGGCCTCTAGTTGTAGAAATTTTTATGGCTATGCCGAGAGTTTCCAACACTCGAAGGGGTGATGTATGGTGCTCTTAGACAGTGGGAACTTATTGTTCCTTAAGTGTAATTTTTTTTAATAGGTAATTATTAGCATGAAAACTTTCGTTGCTAAACCAGAAACTGTAAAACGCGACTGGTATGTTGTAGACGCTGAAGGCAAAACTCTTGGCCGTCTAGCAAGTGAAATCGCTTCTCGCCTACGCGGCAAGCATAAAGCAGAATATACTCCTCACGTAGACACTGGTGATTACATCATCGTTGTTAACGCTGAGAAAGTGGCTGTAACTGGTAACAAAGCTAAGGGTAAGGTTTACTACCGTCACTCAGAGTTCCCAGGTGGTCTTAAAACTATCACTTTTGAAAAGCTAATTGCTAAGAAACCAGAAATGGTTCTTGAACTAGCAGTTAAAGGTATGTTACCACGTGGTCCTCTAGGCCGCGCGATGTACCGTAAGCTAAAAGTTTATGCTGGTGCTGAGCACAACCATGTTGCTCAACAACCAACAGTACTAGACATCTAAGGGGATTATGAAAATGGCAGAGAATCAATACTACGGCACTGGTCGTCGCAAAAGCTCAGCAGCTCGTGTTTTCATCAAACCAGGTTCTGGTGAGATCGTAATCAACAAGCGTAGCCTTGATGTTTACTTCGGTCGTCCAACTTCTCGTATGGTTGTTAAGCAACCTCTTGAGCTAGTTGAACTAACTGAGAAACTAGACCTATACATCACTGTTAAAGGTGGTGGTATTTCTGGTCAAGCAGGTGCTATCCGTCACGGTATCACTCGCGCACTAATGGAATACGATGAGTCTCTACGTCCTGCGCTACGTGCAGCTGGTTACGTTACTCGTGACGCTCGTTGCGTTGAACGTAAGAAAGTTGGTCTACGTAAAGCACGTCGTAAACCTCAATTCTCTAAGCGTTAATTTTTCTTTTACAGAAAAGTTCACGCTCCAGTTTTACGACTGGAATTGTGGTTCAAAGCCTGGCTATATGCCGGGCTTTTTGTTTTTTTACATCTATAAATCCCCTTTATTATTATCTCTTAAGATCTTTTCTTTTTAATTCAGCTTCTTTTGTGACCCAGCATAGGCTTTGCCCTTTGAATGTTACAAAAAGGTAGCTTTATCTTGTCAAAAAGTAGGGTTTTAATTATCATTTGCCATCAAATAAATATAATTAAAACTTTAATTTGTTAGCCATGCTCTGTAAGCGGAATAACAACTATCCAAAGGGAGCAAATGG
>NZ_JBNGCJ010000334.1:0-241 GCF_049974785.1 Vibrio genomosp. F10 str. 9ZD137 | reverse complement strand
GTTCGATTCCCGCTGCACGCTCCAGCTCACTTTTGTTGCTGATATAGCTCAGTCGGTAGAGCGCACCCTTGGTAAGGGTGAGGTCCCCAGTTCAAATCTGGGTATCAGCACCAGCTCTACAACGTAATTATTTCCTTTTGAATTATACATTATCACCAATTTTTTTTGGTTACGTGGTCATTAAGCCACTTTAATCTGTACCTAGAGGGACACACAATGTCTAAAGAAAAATTTGAACGTA
>NZ_JBNGCJ010000333.1:0-21127 GCF_049974785.1 Vibrio genomosp. F10 str. 9ZD137 | reverse complement strand
CTCTCTTCCGATCTTGTGAGCGATGGTCTATTGAAAGCCTTTAAGGGAGCTGCCCGCATTCCTCAGTATCGTTTGACCACCGATTACCACGATCATCCACAATACATTAAAGCGCTTGCTGCCACGGTGAGAAAGAGTTGGCAAGAAAACGGTCAAGGCGATTACTTACTTTGTTCCTACCATGGAATACCAAAGCGCTATGCCGATAATGGCGATGTTTATCCTCAGCATTGTTTAACCACCACCAAATTGTTGGCGCAAGAACTCGGGTTAAATGAAGAGCAAATAGGGCACACTTATCAATCGCGTTTTGGACGAGAAGAGTGGTTACAACCGTACACTGACAAAACCCTTGAACAGCTGCCAGGAAAAGGCATTAAAAAGCTGGATATCGTTACCCCTGCTTTTGCCTCTGATTGTTTAGAAACATTAGAAGAAATTTCCGAAGAGTGTAAAGAGATCTTTGTTGAAGCCGGCGGAGAGCATTTTCAGTACATCCCATGCTTAAATGATTCGGATGAACATATCGAGTTATTGCAACAGATTGTAAAGACACAATTTACCCTCTAAAAGGGGTAAGATAGACTTAAAATAAATAGAAAAAGCTGTTGGTAAATTATGAAGCGTTGGTATCTTCTGTATTGTAAAAGAGGTGAGCAGCAACGAGCGAAACTGCACCTTGAAAATCAAAATGTCGAGGTCTTTTACCCAGAAGTTGAGGTGGAAAAAATCACCCGAGGTAAAAAGGCGGTTAAGAAAGAGCCACTTTTTCCATCTTATATGTTTGTTCGTTTCGATTTTGAGGCCGGGCCGTCATTGACAACCGTTCGATCGACTCGAGGTGTGGTGGATTTTGTTCGTATGGGTAACCACCCACAAGAGGTGCAAGGGGATCTGATCTATACGCTGAAACAGTTAGAACAAGATAACTGCGAAGTCCAGTCACTTAATCTTCCTGAAAAAGGCGACATTATTGGGGTAGTGGGTGGTCAATTCGCAGGAATTGATGCCATTTACCAAGAGTCAGATGGTGAAGCACGATCGATATTATTAGTGAAAATGATCAGTAAAAAGGTTCCAATTAGTATTGCTAATAAAGATTTAGATTTGCAATAAACACAGTTCATGCGGAACAGTGAAATAAAAAAGGCACCGAAAGGTGCCTTTTTTATGAATCAGATTCTATTGTGATTAGTAAGAATCGTTATGCACGGCTTTAACAGCGCGTCCAGATGGGTCTGCGCAGTTCTTAAAAGACTCATCCCATTCAATTGCTTTTGCAGATGAACAAGCAACGGATGGGCCACCTGGTACACATTCTGCTGCTGATTCTAGTGGGAACAACTCTTCAAAGATTTCACGATAAGCGTAACCTTCTTTTGTTTGAGGTGTGTTGTATGGGAAGCGGAACGCTGCTGTTTCCATTTGCTTGTCTGTGACGTTAGCATCAGCTGTTGCTTTTAACGTATCAATCCAATCATAGCCTACGCCATCAGAAAATTGCTCTTTTTGACGCCAAGCAATGGCTTCTGGTAAGTAGTGCTCAAAGCACTCGCGTAGGATGTGTTTTTCCATCTTACCGTTGCCACACATTTTATCCTCTGGGTTTAAGCGCATTGCCACATCGATAAACTCTTTATCCAAGAATGGTACACGGCCTTCAACACCCCATGCTGCCAACGACTTATTGGCACGCGCACAGTCAAACATGTTCAGAGCTAAAAGCTTACGTACTGTCTCTTCATGGAACTCTTTCGCGTTAGGCGCTTTATGGAAGTATAAGTAGCCACCAAAGATTTCGTCTGCACCTTCACCTGACAGCACCATCTTAATGCCCATCGCTTTGATCTTTCTTGCTAATAGGTACATGGGTGTTGAGGCGCGAATCGTGGTGACATCGTATGTTTCAATGTGGTAAATAACGTCACGAATCGCATCAAGACCTTCTTGAATAGTGTAGGTCATCTCATGGTGAACGGTACCAATTTGATCGGCAACCTCGCGAGCGGCTTTTAGATCGGGCGCACCTTCTAGTCCAACCGCAAAGGAGTGCAGTTGCGGCCACCATGCTTCAGACTGACCATCATCTTCAATACGCATTGCGGCAAATCGTTTGGCGACTGCTGAAGTAATCGAAGAATCAAGACCGCCAGATAACAGTACTCCGTATGGGACGTCAGTCATTAGTTGGCGCTTAACCGCGGCTTCTAAAGCTTCAGTTAACTCTTCTTTGCTGGTTGAGTTACCCTGGACTGCTGCGTACTCATTCCAATCTCTAGTGTAGTAACGCTGAGGTTCAGAGTCTGCTGAACCGTAGTAACAACCAGGAGGGAATTCACTCACGGTTTTACAAACGGGTACCAATGCTTTCATTTCTGATGCTACGTAGTAGTTACCGTGTTCGTCGTAACCTTGATAAAGAGGAATGATACCAATGTGGTCACGTCCAACTAAATATTGGTCTTTTTCTTCGTCATATAATACAAACGCGAAAATACCATTTAACTCTTCTAGTAGCTCTGAACCGTATTCTTGGTATAGCGCCAGAATGACTTCACAGTCAGAGTCGGTTTGAAAGTCGTATTTGCCTTCGTAACGTTCACGGATCTCTTTGTGGTTGTAGATCTCTCCATTGACCGCAAGTATGTGTTTTTTATCATGGCTATAAAGAGGCTGAGCTCCACTATTTAATCCCACAATGGCTAAGCGTTCATGCGCTAGAATCGCGTTGTCCGATGCATAAATACCTGACCAATCAGGGCCTCGGTGACGTAATTTTTTAGACATCTCTAGTGCCACGGGACGAAGCGAACTAGCGTCGCTCTTAATATCTAATATGCCAAAAACTGAACACATACAACTTCCTTTTAAATTTTATTTAATCTGTTAATAGCAATTTGCCATTTTGATTAAGAAAAGCAACTCTATTAGAGAATAAAAATGAGAAAAAGACGATAGGGTTAGAAAAAATCCACCAAAAAATCAATATTGATGGATTTTTTCTAATAAATGGTTGGAGAGCAGCCATTAGCTAGCGAGATACCGTGTATCTCGCCAAACATGAAATGAACAAGAGAGTAAGATTACTCTGGTTTGTTGAATACTGGCTTTAGTTGGTCGCACACATGACGCGCAAAACCACTGCCTGCTTCATTATAAATATTAAAAGCGGCATCTACGCCATTTTCAACCAAGATATCGAGTTGATCTGAGTACTCTGCGATCGCAGCGATTTGGCCTTGGAAGTTTCGGCTTTGAAGCTGTTGTAAAGCGATTTGGTTACCTTGGTGGTGAGGCATCGCTAATAGAACCAACTTCACATTGGCGGTATCTAATATTCTTTCCCAGAAGTCTGGATCCGTCGCGTCTCCTGAAATCACATTTCTTCCTTCAGAGCGATGTTCTAACGCTGCTTCTTCTTTGACTTCAACACCTAAGCTGACCTTCCCATAGCGTTTAATCAGCTCATCGTATGCCCCAGATCCGATACGGCCCATTCCAAGGATGAGTATCTGAGCGTTACCTGGATTAATCAGCTGATCGCGTTTATGAAGTTTCTCGGCGGTGTGCTCTTTTAACCAACCCGCTGAACGTTGATAAATAGCGTGGCCGTTTCTATTGATAGGAGCCGCGACAATAAATGATAAAGAGATAGTTAAGGCTAATGCAACGAGAATATCGCCTGACATCCAACCCATTTGGAAGGCTAATCCACCGACAATCAGGCCAAATTCACTAAAGTTAAACAAAGATAATGAGGTTAATAGAGACGTTCGGACTCTAAATTTGTAGGCCTTAAGAACGAGGAAGTAGAGAATTCCGTTAATGGGTAGCAGCAGCAAAAACAGAAGTGATAAAACAACGGCTGATAGCGTGGGTTGCGCGGAAAGCCCGATGTTTAAGAAAAAACACACCAGTAAAAGCTCTTTAATGTTAAAGAGTGATTTAGACAGCTCGGAGGCTTTCTTATGACCAGCCAGCAGCATGCCTAAAAGAAGCGCACCAAGATCCGGTTTGACGCCGACTAAATTAAAGAGACCGGCACCAACGACAAGGCCAAAGAAAATGCCACACAGTACCAGCATTTCCCCGTGTCCCACTTTATCGAGTATTGTGTAAAACAGTGGCCTTAAAAAAGGCAACACGAATAATGCAATAGCATACCACTCTGGGATTTTCCCTGTTGATACGGTAAGGAAAATGACCGCGAAGATATCTTGCATAACCAATATACCGATCGCAATCGTGCCGTATGTCGAGTTCAATTCCCCTTTTTCTTGCAGTGTTTTGACCGCAAAAACGGTTGAGGAGAACGAGAGAGCAAAGGCAAGTAATACAATATGTTCAAGCGGCATGGTTGCGATGCTTGAAATGCCCAGATATTTGAATATCAGTAGAGCGACACTAAACAGCAGCGTTGAGAGTAAATTGTGAACGGTGGCCCCAGCCCAAATTTCTTTGGAGAGTAGGATCTTAATATCCAGTTTTAAGCCAATAGTAAACAGCAGTAAAGTAACACCCAGATCGGCAAGCGTAATAATGGTTTCATTACTTTGAAAGCCGAACGCATGAAGACCAAAGCCCGCTAATAAGAAACCAACTAAAGGGGGAAGGTTGAGCTTAAGAGCGATAAAGCCAGCAAAAAATGCGGCGGAAATTAAGATGATGTCCATACGATTTGATTGTTATCCTCAATGACAAAAAGGCTGTGAATAATCACAGCCATAAAGTGTACATCAATTAGTTATAGAAGAAGAAGTTTTGTGCTCAGTTCTGCAGGTTTGTTGTCAGCTGGCTCAATCTTCTAAAAGTTTTTGCAATAGGACGCCATTGAGCATGGAGCGCTTAATCATGGCAAAGGCCCCAATCGTTGGCTGTTTATCCACTTTTGAAGCGACTATTGGCAGTGCCTTATGGAAAGTGGTGAGAGACTGATTTTCTACATTACGTCGTATCGCTGGGAATACAATGTCTTCACAAGCGGTGATATCTCCTGCGATAACCACCTTCTGCGGGTTAAACAGGTTAATAGTGATCGCGATGGCTTTACCGAGTTGGTTCCCCACGCGAACAAGACTTTGTGTTGCTAACTCGTCACCGAAGTTAGCGTGATCACACACATCTTGAATGGTGATAGAGTCAACTTTACTTAAGCTGGATTCGTAGCCTTGATTAATCAGTTTTTGTACTCGCTCCAGAATCGCTGGGTTTGAAGCCACCGTCTCTAAGCAACCAAAGTTACCACATTGACATTGCTCGCCCAGAGGATCTATCTGAATATGACCAATTTCTCCAACGTTACGATTGAAGCCTAAAAATACCTGACCGTTGACAATAATGCCTGCACCCGTACCACGGTGTACACTGACTAGTATCGAATCTTGGCAATCTTTAGAGGCGCCAAAATAGTGTTCAGCTAACGCAATTCCTCTAACGTCATTCCCGACAAAGCATTCGACGTTGAATTTGTCTTTGATGATGCTGCCCAGTGGGAGGTGGTCAATATCAGTATTTGGCATGTAATCCACAACCCCAGTTTCTGGATTAACCAAGCCTGGCAAGGCAATGCCGATCGCGATCAATTGGTTGGTAATAGCGCGATGATCTTCAATAAATCGCCCTAGTTGGGAGATCAAGCCGTCAGTCAGCTGAGTTTGATTAGAATAGATAAGCTCGTGATGTTCCGTCACCAGCTCTATTCCTCCTAGGTTATAGAGACTAAATTGAACATAGTCTCTGCCTAGCCTTACCGCCACTGAGTGGAAGGGTTCCACTTCTGTTGTTAAAGAAATGGCTCTGCGTCCGCCTGTGGAAGCCTGCTGGGCCACTTCTTTAATCAAACCGCGCTCAAGAAGTTGGCGGGTGATTTTGGTAACACTGGCTGGTGCGAGTTGACTCACATCAGCAACCTGTATTCTCGATATCGGACCTTTTTGATCAATAAGTCGATATACCGCTGCACTGTTTAGTTGTTTAACTAAATCTACGTTACCTATCTGTCCGCCATTCATGATTAATTTTGCTCGTATTGTCCGTTAACAACAGTCGCTTGAACATTGAAGTCTCTATCAAACACAGCAAGGTTAGCGACCATGCCCTTTTTAATTCGGCCTAATTGGTCATCAACACCCATTGCTGCAGCAGGGTATAGCGTAGCCATACGAAGAGCTTCATCCAAAGCGATACCGACATGCTCTACTGTATTTTGAACTGCTTCAATCATAGTCAGTGCAGAGCCGCCAAGCGTGCCATTTTCATCCACACACTTGCCATCACGGTAATATACTTTCTTGCCAACAAAAATAAAGTGATCCATCTCAGCACCTGCTGGAGCTGTGGCATCGGTCACTAATACAAGCTTTTCACCTTTGATTTTGTGAGCAATTCGGATGTTAGCGTAATCAACATGGAAGCCGTCGGCGATAATACCCGCGTAGACTTCAGGCGTATCATAAATCGCGCCCACAACACCGGGTTCACGTCCAACCATTGGGGTCATCGCATTAAATAAGTGCGTCGCAAACGTAATACCAGATTCAAAGCTTTGGCGCGCTTCCGCATACGTTGCATTAGTGTGGCCGATTGATACGACAATACCCGCCGCTTTCAAGCGCTCGATGTGCTCGGGAGCATTGTGTTCTGGTGCTAGTGTGACTTTTGATATTAGGTCTGCATTGTCGCAGATAGTATCAATCATGCTGTCATCTGAAGGGCGGATGTGGTCAACACTATGAATGCCTTTTTTGAGTACATTCAGGTATGGCCCTTCAAGGTGCAAACCGAGAGATTGGTTTTGATATTTTGAATGATAATCTCGAGCCGCATTGATGGCACTTTTCATATCTTCATCGGAAGAGGTAATCAGTGTAGGCAAAAAGCTGGTACAGCCAGATTTAAGGTTAGCCAGGTGCATGGTTTGCATGGTATCTGCAGTGATTTCATCATTTAGCATGACACCACCACAACCATTAAGCTGTAAATCAATAAAACCAGGGCTTAAATTTGCACCTTGAAGATCTTTTATTTCGATATCTGCTGGTAACTCTGACAGAGCACAAACCGATTCGATAAGGCCTTCATTAATGATAACAGCATGATTGAGAAGTACATCGCTGCCGGTGAAAATTTTACAGTTAGTTAGCGCATACATGATCAGCTAATCCTTATTTTAAAAATATATGAAACCTTGTGAGCTTAATTGAAGGAAAGAACGGAGTGAATACTTCTTTTTTAACGTTCAATTAGGCTGGGAATTTAGTTAGCAAATGGCGTGAAAACACTGAGTTTTATTGCTCTAAGTACATTCTTTTAAGATCGCGCCGTAATATAAATTTACATTATTAAAAAGTGGTGAAAGCCTTTATTTTATTGGCCTGGACGCCATAATTTGGTGCTAATAATCTCTAAATGTTATCGTCTATTTGCCATTTTTTTTAATTGTAAAATAAGTTTTATGATCTAGCTAGCAAAAACCTGCCTTTTTGGGTGTTTCTGGTGATTATGATCACAAATGGTAAGGTTTTAATTTGCGGAGCAAAATTAATGGCCTAAACTGAAAGCGACTAAATTGAGTGACCGAAATAAGTTACTCGCATAATGATTAATTCCTATAGGGGGAACTATAAGGTGAATATTCTTGGATACGCACAAAAGCTAGGTAAAGCTCTTATGCTGCCTATCGCAACGTTACCGATTGCGGCGCTTTTACTACGTTTGGGTCAAGGCGACCTGTTAGATATCGCATTCATGGCGCAAGCTGGTGGAGCAATTTTTGGTAACCTACCGCTTCTATTCGGTTTGGGTATTGCGATTGGTCTTTCTAAAGACGGTAACGGTGCGGCAGGTCTTGCTGGTGCAGTTGCTTACTTCGTACTAACTGCTACAGCAACGACAATTAACGCAGATGTTAACATGTCATTCTTCGGCGGTATCTTCGCAGGTATCATCGCAGGTCACTCATACAACGCTTTCCACGCGACACGCCTTCCAGAATGGCTGGCTTTCTTCGCGGGTAAACGTTTAGTACCTATCATGGCCGGTCTATTTGCACTTGTTGCCGGTGCTGTTTCTGGTGTGGTTTGGCCTGGTGTACAGTCTGGTCTAGATGCACTTGCTCACGCAGTATCAACGTCTGGCGCTGTTGGTCAATTCGTTTACGGTACTCTTAACCGTGCACTTATCCCTGTCGGTCTGCACCACGTGTTGAACTCTTACTTCTGGTTCGGTATGGGTACGTGTCAAGAAATCATCGTTGCTGGTCAAGGCGCTTTCGCTAACATCACTCAACTTTGTGTTGACCCGACACTGGCTAAAACTCTAGTTGTTGGTCAAGAGCACACGTTCACATTCGCTAACTCTGTTACTCCAGAAATCACAACTGTTGTGAAAGAAGTGACTGAAACAGTGAAATCTGGCGACCTACACCGTTTCTTCGGTGGCGATAAAGGCGCTGGTGTATTCATGAACGGTTTCTTCCCTGTCATGATGTTCGGTCTACCAGGCGCAGCTCTAGCAATGTACCTAGCAGCTCCTGCTGAAAAACGCAGCCAAGTTGGTGGTGCACTGTTCTCAGTAGCCTTCTGTTCTTTCCTAACGGGTATCACAGAGCCACTAGAATTCATGTTTGTATTCCTAGCGCCTGCTCTATACGCAATGCACGCTGTGTTTACAGGTCTGTCTCTAGTTGTTGCTAACATGTTTGGTACGCTACACGGCTTTGGTTTCTCTGCAGGTCTTATCGACTTCGTATTGAACTGGGGTCTAGCAACTAAACCATTCACTCTACTATTGATTGGTCTAGCATTTGGTGCTCTATACTTCTTCACATTTAGCTTTGCTATCCGCGCATTCAACCTTAAGTCGCCAGGTCGTGAAGATGAAGACGAAGAAGCTGCTCCAGCGGGCGACGCTCCAAAAGGTGATGTTGCACGTCAATACCTTAAAGCTCTAGGTGGTCACGACAACCTAACTTCAATTGATGCATGTATCACACGTCTACGTTTAACTCTTAAAGACCGCTCTATCGCTGATGAAGCTGTACTTAAGAAGCTTGGCGCGAAAGGTGTTGTTAAACTAGGTGAAAATAACCTACAAGTTATTCTTGGCCCACTGGCTGAAATCGTTGCTGGCGAAATGAAAGCAATCGGTCCAGGTGAAGACCTTTCAGATGTAAAACTTCCTTAGTCGCAACTTTCCTTAATTGGAATAACGACAAGTAAGTGAAAAATATTAAGCCTCCCTATTTTGGGAGGTTTTTTTGTTTGTGTTGAAGTCTATATGGTTGAGTGGCTAGAAGATGAACGCTGTATTCTTCATCATTCTTCACGGGCTCAGCGAGTAATTGATAATTTAATGCGAGTTCTTATTGTGTAAAGGCGTAGAATTGTGGATCATTAACGGCTTATTAATTCTGACAATACTAAACCATATTGAGGTGCTATAGATGAGTGAAGCTGCTGAGGCTCGTCCATCGAATTTCATTCGCCAAATCATAGATAAAGATTTAGCGGATGGTAAACACACTAACGTGCATACTCGTTTCCCACCGGAGCCGAACGGGTATTTGCACATTGGTCATGCTAAATCTATTTGCTTAAATTTTGGTATTGCTCAGGACTACCAGGGGCAGTGTAATCTACGTTTTGATGACACAAACCCTGAGAAAGAAGACGTTGAGTACGTTGAGTCTATTAAAAATGACGTCAGCTGGTTAGGCTTTGAATGGTCTGGCGATGTTTGTTATTCATCGAATTACTTTGATACGCTTTATGGCTACGCTGTTGAGCTAATAAACAAAGGTCTAGCGTATGTCGATGAGTTGAGCCCAGAGCAGATCCGTGAATACCGCGGTACGTTAACAGAGCCTGGTAAAGCGAGCCCTTATCGCGATCGTAGTCCTGAAGAAAATTTAGCGTTATTTGAGAAAATGCGCGAAGGTGGATTTAAAGAAGGGACTGCGTGTCTGCGAGCTAAAATTGATATGAGCTCTTCGTTCATGGTGATGCGCGATCCGGTGATATACCGCGTTCGCTTTGCGACTCATCATCAAACGGGCGATAAGTGGTGCATTTACCCTATGTACGACTTTACGCATTGTATTTCTGATGCCCTTGAGGGGATCACTCATTCGTTGTGTACGCTTGAGTTCCAAGATAACCGTCGTTTGTACGATTGGGTCCTTGAGAATATCTCGATCGATTGTCAACCGCATCAATATGAATTCAGTCGTTTGAATCTTGAGTATACGGTGATGTCAAAACGTAAACTGAATCAGTTAGTTGTTGAAAACCTGGTTGAAGGCTGGGACGACCCACGCATGCCAACGATTTCTGGTTTGCGTCGACGAGGTTTCACTCCTGGTTCTATCCGTGAATTCTGTAAGCGTATTGGTGTAACGAAGCAAGAGAACATGATTGAGTTTGGTTCTCTAGAATCTTGTATTCGTGATGATCTGAATGAAAATGCGCCTCGTGCAATGGCAGTTCTTGATCCTATTAAAGTGGTTATTGAAAACTTTGATGAAACGAACGTTGAGACATTGACGATTGCTAACCACCCAAATAAGCCTGAAATGGGTAGTCGCGAAGTACCATTCTCTCGTGAAGTTTGGATCGAGCGTGATGATTTTCGTGAAGAAGCGAACAAGAAGTACAAACGTTTAGTACTAGGTAAAGAAGTTCGACTGCGCGGCTCGTACGTGATTAAAGCTGAGCGTATTGAAAAAGATGCGGAAGGCAATATTACGACTATTTTCTGCTCTTACGACAATGAAACACTGGGTAAGAATCCAGCTGACGGTCGCAAAGTAAAGGGCGTGATTCACTGGGTTTCTGCTGACAAAGCGATACCAGCTGAAATTCGCCTATATGATCGTCTATTTACGGTTGCTAACCCAGCAGCAGAAGATAACTTTGCTGAAACGATCAACCCTGAATCATTGCTGAAAGTGAATGGGTTTGTTGAGCCTAGCTTAGCTTCAGCGGTTGCGGAGCAAGGGTTCCAATTTGAACGTACGGGGTACTTCTGTGTGGACAGCAAAGAGTCTAAGGCTGATGCACTCGTGTTTAATCGTACGGTAGGATTACGTGATACCTGGGCTGGTTAAATGGCCATATTCGCTTTCTACTGATAACAAAAATGCCAGCTGATGCTGGCATTTTTTATTCTTAACAACGCATTATTTTGGCTTATGAGCGTCGGATTTTTCTTTGCAATCACCACTTGCGCATTTCCCATAGAGGTAAAGGCTGTGATTGGTCAATTCGACATTGTATTTTTTTGCGATCTCTTTTTGACGTTCTTCGATAAGGTCATCAGCAAATTCGATAACAGTCCCGCAGTCTAAACAGACGAGATGATCATGATGCTCCTGAGTCGATAATTCAAAAACAGACTTACCACCTTCAAAGTGATGGCGGGTTACGATACCGGCATCGTCAAATTGGTTAAGAACACGGTATACCGTGGCAAGACCGATCTCTTCACCAAGATCAATCAACTTCTTATACAAGTCTTCTGCACTAATATGTTGGCTGGATGGATGTTGCAGTATTTCTAAAATCTTTAGCCTTGGAAGGGTTATTTTAAGACCAGCATTCTTTAGCGCTTGGTTATTATCTGACATATACTTTCCTGTTGATGTTCTGCGGTCGTAACTGATCCAACGTTTTAGTTATTATAGGGTAGTGTCACTCAACAATAAACCGCGAAGTTCAAAGGGTTAATAGGAATGCATGATAAACTTTGCATAATTTGACACAAAAGATGTCGGACCAGTAACTTTTATGTAACAATTTACACCAACCTATACTGACCGTCGCATTTTTATGGATTCATTTGTATCAAAAATATATACCCCCAATATCGTTAAATTTGCATTGAATATTTGGCCACCATTCTGGGGGGCTGGCATTAAGATTCAGTCAATTAGTGAAGATTTTCGTGAAGTTCAGATGAAGCTAAAATTGCGCTGGTGGAACAAAAATGCCAATCGCACTCAATATGGTGGCAGTATTTTTTCACTCACGGATCCTGTTTATTCATTAATGCTGATGGGCATTCTTGGTGATAAATATTACGTTTGGGACAAAGAGGCGAGCATCAATTTTATTAAGCCAGGTTTAGGTGATCTTCATGCGGATTTTATGGTCTCCCAGCCCCAAATCGACGAAATCTATGAATCCACGATGAATGGTGACAAGTGTTTTCCTGAGTTCGTCATTCATGTAAAAGATAAGAACGGTGAAGTGGTCGCAGAGGTTCAAAGAAAGTTATACGTTAGAAAGAAGCCCAAATATCGTAGTGATGATGAGCAGTAATTAGGGTTTCACGATATAACCCTTTAACAGGCAATAAAAAACCTCCTAGAATGGAGGTTCTTTTTTGAACTTGGTTAAGTATTTACTTAGTCAGCAAGTTCAGACAAGCACATTTCTTCATGGATCTGAGCAGCCCAGGTATTTACGCGAGATTCAGTCAGTTCAGGTTGACGATCTTCATCAATACATAGACCGACAAACTGGCTGTCATCCCCTTCTACGAGTGCTTTAGAGGCTTCAAACTCGTAGCTTTCGGTTGATGTATAACCCAGAATGGTGCCGCCTTTCGCTTCGACGATGTCTCGAACAGTCCCCATCGCGTCACAGAAATATTCAGCGTAATCTTCTTGATCACCGCAGCCGAAAATACCAACAAGCTTGGTTGAGAAGTCAATCCCTTCTAGCTCAGGAAAAAAATCATCCCAGTCGCATTGAGCTTCACCGTAGTACCAAGTAGGAATGCCAAGAAGAAGCAGATCAAAGTTATCAATGTCTTCTTTGCTACTTTTTGCAATATCTTGAACGTGAACGAGTTGTTTACCCAATTGCTTTTGAATCATCTTTGCAACAGCTTCTGTGTTGCCGGTGTCGCTACCAAAGAAGATACCTACACTTGCCATAGAATCATTACCTTTCATATTGTCTGTGTCGAGGGGCTAAAGAAACAGTGGCTAACCAAGCCCTGAACCTTCCCAGCTAATTTGGATCAATCCTTTAGCGATGAATCCAGCGCAACCAAGGAAAAGTACTAGCCATACAATACGACGCCCAAAAGGAGGAACATTGCCTTGTTTGAGAACATCTTTTATCGCCATACCAATGAGGAAGAAGATAGATGCAAAAAGTAAGTCTAAACCAATAGACTCAAGCATGTTCATATAGTCGTACAGCATGGAATCCCTTTATGCCAATTTACTTGCGCGCACTATACCATTGTTAAACGCTAAAGTTAATCCGTGCTGAGTTATCTGTGCCTGATTAATGAGAGTAACGTTATTACAAAAAGTTCCGAATTACTCTTAGCACTTCTTTTGGCTTTTCAGCGTGTAGCCAGTGACCAACGTTTGAGACGATATGCGCCTTAGCCTGTGGGAATTGACGTTGAATCTCTGGTTGGTGTTCTGGTAATAAGTAGTCTGATTGCGCCCCTTTGACAAATAGCGTTGGAATAGCGATTGGTTCAACACTATGCCACCCCAGTATTTCCCAATAATGAGTCACAATGGATTCGACATTGAATCGCCAGCACATAATGCCGTCAGAGCGAAATAAGGATTTACTCAAAAACTGCCTAACACCTTCGATGAGAATATGTTCAGACATGATTTCTAACGCTTTATTGCGGCTGGTCGGCTTTGCTTCGATGACCGCTTGTAGTCCGTTAAGCACATTTTCGTGTCGGTGGACTTGGTAGGCAACGGGCGCCATATCTAAAACAACCAACTTGCTGATAAGTGAGTTTGATATCGCCGCCACTTTCATCGCGACCTTTCCGCCCATGGAGTGACCAATCAGTACAACATCGGAAAGATTAAGGTGCTCAAGAAGAGACACAACATCTTCAGCCATAGATGCATAGTCATGCGTATCTGAATGAAACGATAAGCCATGGTTTCGGAGATCAATGCTTAAAACTTGATGATCGTGTCCAAGATCACGTGCTAGCAAGCCGAGATTGTCCAAGTTTCCAAACAAGCCATGGATTAAAACAAGAGTTTGGCCGGAGCCTTCAAGTTTGTAGTTGAGCAATTGAGACATTTTTATCTTATTCATGATTGGTTTGCCGTAGAGTATCCGTGAAGATCTCGCTATAATCCCACAGAGTTTAAACATAGAGATTGTGAAAAGCGAATGAAAACAATTGAGGTTGATGAGGATCTATACCGTTATATTGCGAGCCAGACTCAGCATATTGGTGAAAGCGCGTCTGATATATTACGCCGATTACTGAATGCAAATAAAGGCGACAATGCGGAGACTCAGCAAGAAGAAGCACAAGTGAAGCCGAAAGGTATTGTTGTCAGCAAAGACGCGGGTAAAGTGGAAGCGGTCGACAGTATTAAAGAGATGCGCTCTTTATTGATCTCTGACGAGTTTGCAAGCTTAAAGAAAGCGATTGATCGTTTTATGCTGGTGTTGTCCACTCTGCACCGAGTTAACCCAGCAAGCTTTTCTGAAGCGACCCAAGTCAAAGGGCGCAAACGTGTTTATTTTGCTGATAATGAACAGACGCTATTGGCAAACGGTAATACGACGAAACCAAAAGCGATTCCCAATACACCGTTTTGGGTTATAACCAATAATAATACCAGTCGAAAACGACAAATGACTGAGCAGCTGATGACGAGAATGAACTTTCCAGCTGATTTAATCGAAAAGGTTATAAATACGATTTAGATTTTATACTTGAAGCCTCACAATAACATGCATGGTTAGCAGCGTATTGTGAGGCTTTTTAGTGTTACAAACCTACCTAAGAAAGGACGTCATAAATGGCTATGCACCCAAGAGCAGGAACAAAAGCACAACAACAAGATTTGCATAATATTCCAGCTTTAGTATCAAATTATTTTCTACTTCAACCTCAGGCTAACAATTCAGATCATAAGGTGCAGTTTGGCACTTCTGGTCACCGAGGTACGGCAGATAAATCAACATTCAATGAAAATCATATCTTGGCGATTGCTCAAGCGGTTGCTGAAGTTCGGGCTAAAGCGAACATTACAGGGCCACTGTTTTTGGGCAAAGATACGCATGCGTTGTCCGAACCTGCATTTTTGACCGTTGTCGAAGTATTAGTTGCCAATGGCGTAAAGGTGATCAGTCAAGAAAATAATGGCTATACACCGACTCCAGGTGTTTCTCATGCGATTCTGACGCACAATTTGAAACATGATGCGAAAGCGGATGGCATTGTGATTACTCCTTCTCATAATCCACCGCAAGATGGTGGTATCAAATACAACCCGACTCACGGGGGCCCAGCAGAAGCGGAACTCACACAAGCGATTGAAGACCGTGCCAATGAGTTGATTTCACTTGATTTGGCGGGTGTGAAACGTCTGCCTATTGCACAAGCAAAAGCGTCTGATCTGTTTGTCGAGTGTGACCTGGTTAAGCCTTACATCGATGATCTTGTGAACGTTGTTGATATGGAAGCGATTCAAAAATCAGGGCTAAAGCTAGGCGTCGATCCACTAGGTGGATCGGGCATTGACTACTGGCGCCAAATTGCGACCGCCTATGAGCTTGATTTAACACTGGTCAGTGAAGCGATTGATCCGACGTTCCAGTTTATGTCTTTGGATAAAGACGGGGTTGTGCGTATGGATTGCTCATCACCTTATGCAATGGCAGGGTTACTTGAATTAAAAGACGACTATGATTTGGCGTTTGGTAATGACCCAGATTACGATCGTCATGGCATTGTAACGCCACAAGGCTTGATGAATCCGAACCACTTTTTAGCCGTATGTATTGACTACCTATACCGTAACCGTGAAGGGTGGGGTAAAGAGGTTGCTGTTGGTAAAACACTCGTATCTAGTGCTTTGATTGACCGTGTGGTTGCCGACCTGGGGCGCGAGCTTTGTGAAGTTCCTGTTGGATTCAAATGGTTTGTTGATGGGCTGTACAGCGGTCAATTTGGTTTTGGTGGCGAAGAAAGTGCAGGGGCATCCTTCTTGAGAAAAGATGGCACACCTTGGTCAACCGATAAAGATGGTATTTTATTGTGTCTTTTGGCCGCAGAAATTACCGCGGTAACGGGCAAGAACCCTCAGCAATACTATGAAGAACTGGCGGCTAAGCATGGAGAGTCAAAATACAATCGTATCCAAGCTGTTGCCAATGGGCCACAGAAAGACATTTTGAAAAAGCTTTCAGCAGAGATGGTTTCAGCTGAGACTTTAGCGGGTGAGCCGATTACAGCGCGACTGACTCATGCTCCTGGTAATGGTGCGGCCATTGGTGGCTTAAAAGTGACGACTGAAAATGGTTGGTTTGCTGCTCGTCCATCAGGTACGGAAGATATCTATAAGATTTACTGCGAAAGCTTTAAAGGCGAAGAGCACTTGGCTCAAATTGAAGCGGAAGCGCAAGATATTGTTAATCAAGTATTTGCTGATGCCGGTTTGTAGTCGATAGTTGAAGAAAAAGGCGATCGGATGATCGCCTTTTTTATGCGTGTTTTTCAGAGGTTCGGTTTAGCTTCTTGGCTTTGGCTCGTTTGGCCAGTGGTTAGGCACGACAAACCAAAACTCACCAGACGATGTTTGAGCATGAACAAATCGATCGGTGGGCTTATCGATAGGTTCGCCTAGTTTCGTTGCTCCAGTCGCCCATTGGTACTTTTCTAGAGGGTATAAAGGCTCCGCAATCAAATGCCATTGATTTTCATAACACCACTTTCCCTGTATTTGAGAGGCGTTCAACGCATAGCCATGACAACTTTCTGGTATATCTTGATCAATAAATGGATTGACGTACAAACGCCCTTGAAGCAAAAGGTGTAAAGAAATAGGGGATATTTGCGGATACTTCTGTTTGAATGAGGCCGTTTGTGACATAGTTAGTTGGTGGTCGATCATCCTCTTTAACTTAATATCGAGCCGGTCTTTAGAATTAGGCCCATACCAATGGGAGCCGTGCAACAGATAAAACTTGATGGCCACTTCCCAGTGTTCAAATTGATGGTTTGAGCGATCTTGAATGATAAAATCAATTTCCCCTAACGTTCTACCATCTACATTAATCTGTTCTTCAGTCATGACGATTTGATGATCATCCGAATGCTCGAACCACCTCTCACAAAGATATTGATATAAAAAACCTAAACGAGGGTTTCCGGAATACGTTTCACCTAAAGGGAGCGAGTGATGCGGGAGGGCCGGTAAATTATCAAGTGGAGGCCTAGGTTCAAATAATGATGGGGCTGTGATGACCCACTGATAAAAACGGTGTAATGAATCCATATAATCCCTATATTCCTTCCAACAGCTTTCGACTTTAGAGCGTGAACTTGCTATAAACATTGGCATGAAACAAGGCCAATGGAAATGAACCATGAATAACCTGCAACTTGAAGCAATCCTTAATACAGAGCTTTCTCCCCAGCTAATTAAAGACTATTGCCCGAATGGAATGCAAATAGAAGGCAAGAGTGACATTAAGCGCATCGTAACCGGTGTGACCGCATCACAAGCACTTATCGACAAAGCCATTGCGTTAAATGCAGATGCTATCTTAGTCCATCATGGCTATTTTTGGAAAGGCGAATCAGAAGTCATTAAAGGCATGAAAGGTAAGCGTATTCGAACCCTGATTAAGAACGACATCAATTTGTATGGCTACCACTTACCACTGGATATTCATCCTTCTTTAGGTAACAACGCCGAATTAGCGCGTTTACTGGGCATAGAGGTAGAAGGGGGCCTTGAAGGGCATGCTCAATCCGTTGCAATGTATGGGAGGCTAACTGAGCCCATGACGGCAGGAGACTTTGCCACAAAGATTAATCAAGTTCTCAATCGCCAACCGCTGCATATTTCCCCTGAGAACCTGTCCGCTGAGAACTTATCCCTTGAGAACCTAGACCCAGAAAACGCTGTCGACAAAGGCGAACTGGTTGAAACAGTGGGGTGGTGTACGGGGGGCGGGCAAGACTATATTGAATTAGCTGCACAAAAAGGGCTTGATGCCTTTATCTCAGGCGAGATATCAGAGCGCACTACTTACGTCGCTCGTGAACTGGGTATCCATTACTATGCAGCAGGACACCACGCGACAGAACGATATGGCATTAAAGCACTCGGAGAGTGGTTACATTTAGAGCATGGGCTTGAGGTGATGTTCGTTGATATTGATAACCCTGTTTAGTTTGCATAAACCCGTATGGCTGGAATGAAAATAAAAAAGCTTGGCACATGGCCAAGCTTTTTAGTTTTGTTTCTCTGCTGCCACTAACAACGTAGAGACAGCCCCAAACCATTAATCACGTTCGTGAAGCGGTTGGAAATCACGTTGTTCTTGACCGGTATACAACTGACGAGGGCGTCCAATACGGTTTGTAGGATCACTGTGCATTTCGTTCCAGTGAGCTATCCACCCGATAGTCCGCGACATCGCAAAAATAACGGTAAACATAGAGACTGGAATACCAATCGCTTTAAGAATAATGCCTGAGTAAAAGTCCACGTTCGGGTAGAGTTTCTTCTCAACAAAATACTCATCAGAAAGCGCAATGCGTTCCAGTTCCATCGCAACGTCTAGCAGAGGATCTTTAATATTCAGCTCTTTCAGAACGTCGTGACAAGCTTCACGCATGACCGTTGCGCGTGGATCGTAGTTTTTGTAAACACGGTGACCAAAGCCCATCAAACGGAACGGGTCTTCTTTGTCTTTCGCTTTTGCTACGTACTCTTCAATATTATCAACGCTGCCAATTTCTTCTAACATATGAAGACATGCTTCATTGGCACCACCGTGAGCAGGGCCCCAAAGAGACGCGATACCCGCCGCAATACACGCAAATGGGTTAGCACCTGATGAACCTGCAAGACGTACTGTTGACGTTGAAGCATTTTGTTCATGATCAGCATGCAAGGTGAAGATTTTGTCCATTGCGCGAGCGACAACAGGGTTTACTTCATACTCTTCACATGGGTTTGCAAACATCATGTGTAGGAAGTTCTCAGCGTAGCTTAGTTCATTCCTTGGGTAAATAAACGGCTGTCCGATAGAGTACTTGTAACACATTGCTGCCAATGTAGGCATTTTTGATAACAGACGATAAGCCGCGATTTCACGGTGCGTATCGTTATTAATATCAAGTGAATCATGGTAAAACGCTGCAAGTGCGCCAACCACACCACACATCACGGCCATTGGGTGAGCATCACGTCGGAATCCGTGATAGAAACTTGCGATCTGCTCGTGGACCATAGTGTGACGAGTTACTGTGCGTTTAAAGGTTTCGTATTGCTCACGACCAGGGGCTTCACCGTAAAGAAGAATATAACAGACTTCTAAATAGTCAGCGTTGTTCGCTAACTGATCAATAGGATAGCCACGGTGCAGTAACACACCTTTTCCGCCATCAATGTAAGTGATTTGAGATTCACAAGATGCAGTGGCAAGAAAACCAGGGTCGAAAGTGAAATATCCATTTGAACCTAGCTTACGAACATCAATTACTTGAGGGCCGACAGTCCCGTCCATAATTGGCAATTCGATTGGCGCTAAACCTTCAATATGAAGGGTCGCTTTCTTATCCGCCATAACAATCTCCTTTGTTTATTATTAATCCGTCCAGGATGTTTATTTGCCATTTTTGTACGTGTGTTCGCTTATAAAGTCAATTATTCTCCTTCGATGTGTGCACTTAGCATGACTTTTTATAGCAAATAAGTTAAAAATCTGTTCTATGTAGCAAAAATTGTTACATCAATTGTATTAGAATGTTGCCAGTCGTATAGTGACGCTAGAAATCTCGGTGAAAACCTTATAAATTCAAGGCTAGAAACAAATACGGGGTTAGCTTTTCAGTTTTTTTGTTAACATTTTATTTACAATTAACTGGTGCTTTTCTCGTCATAATTGTTACTTAGATGTTGTGTTTTGTCGGTTTCCGCACGAGATTCGTTGATAACAATAAATGCTCAATGGAGCTGAGTGAGCAAGCCCGTGAAAGAAAGAAAGTCAAGACCTGTTAATTTAGATTTACAGACAGTTAGCTTTCCAATTACTGCAATCGCATCCATCCTGCACCGAGTGGCAGGGGTGATTACGTTTGTAGCGATTGGCATATTGTTATGGCTACTGTCTCTATCCCTCGAGTCCCCTTATGGATTCAAAGAAGCCAGTGACCTTGTTAGTGGTTTCTTTGTGAAGTTTATTTTATGGGGAATCGCCACCGCGTTGGCCTACCATATTGTTGGTGGCATACGTCACCTACTGATGGATTTCGGCTACTTTGAAGAACTCGATACTGGAGCTTTAAGTGCTAAAGTCGCTTTTGCTGCCACTGCCGTTCTATCACTTCTTGCAGGAGTATTAGTATGGTAAAGCATGTTTCATCATTTGGACGAAATGGCGTTCACGATTATCTATTGATTCGTGCAACCGCCATTCTCATGACTCTTTACACCGTCTATTTGATTAGCTTCTTAGCTTTCTCAGGCGATATTTCTTATATCTCTTGGACTCAATTTTTCGGTAGCACATTTACTAAAGTCTTCACCATGCTTGCTTTACTGTCCGTGCTGATTCATGCATGGATTGGTCTATGGCAGGTTCTAACGGATTACGTCAAATGCGCAACCTTGCGTGGCGGTTTGCTGTTAGCTGTTGTGGTGGCACTATTGAGCTATTTTTTCTCTGGTTTTTACATTTTGTGGGGTGCGTAAGTGACTATTCCAGTTCGAGAATTCGATGCCGTTGTAATTGGCGCTGGTGGTGCAGGGATGCGCGCTGCACTACAAATTTCAGAGCAAGGCCTTTCGTGCGCTTTGTTGTCTAAAGTGTTTCCAACACGATCTCATACAGTATCAGCTCAGGGCGGTATTACTGTTGCCCTTGGTAATGCTCATGAAGATCACTGGGAGCAGCACATGTACGACACCGTCAAAGGTTCCGATTACATCGGAGACCAAGATGCGATTGAGTATATGTGTAAAAATGGTCCTGAGTCAGTTATTGAACTAGAAAAGATGGGTTTACCATTTTCTCGTTTTGATAATGGCACGATTTACCAACGCCCGTTTGGTGGCCAATCGAAAAACTTTGGTGGTGAGCAAGATCGGAAGAGCGGT
>NZ_JBNGCJ010000332.1:0-13129 GCF_049974785.1 Vibrio genomosp. F10 str. 9ZD137 | reverse complement strand
GGTGACTTATGCAAACCTTGGTCATGTGTCCCAAGCGATCACCAGTGCCGCTAACGCATTTCAAGGGTGGAATGAGACAGAAGTCAGCGATAGAGCCGCTGCTCTTGACCGATTAGCCGATTTACTGGAAGAGAACCTTGCTGAGCTGGTTGCGCTTTGCCATCAAGAAGCGGGAAAAACCATTCATGATGGCATTGATGAAGTTCGTGAAGCGGTGGATTTCTGTCGTTATTACGCAAAGCAAATTGAACAATTCACACCAGAGCAAATTATCGCGTTTGACGGCACGTTAAATTTTGCCTCTCGCGAAGCGCTTGGTGTCTTTGTATGTATTAGCCCTTGGAACTTTCCACTCGCGATATTCCTTGGCCAAATAACGGCTGCACTGGTAGCGGGTAACACTGTCGTGGCTAAGCCTGCGGAACAAACCAGCTTAATTGCCGCTAAAGCGGTAGAGTTGATGCATCAAGCGGGCTTTCCAAGCAACGTGGTTCAACTTCTCCCTGGCAAAGGCAGTGACATTGGCTCGGCACTGACGACACATCCTCTTATCGCTGGTGTTGCATTTACTGGGTCAACACTCACCGCGCAACGCATCAATCAATCTCTCGCAAAACGAGAACAGTCATCGGTGCCATTTATCGCGGAAACGGGTGGCCAAAATACCATGATTGTTGATAGCACGGCTTTACCAGAACAAGTGGTGCGCGATGTTATTCGCTCTGCGTTTGCTTCGGCAGGTCAGCGTTGTTCAGCATTGCGAGTGCTCTATGTGCAAGAAGATATCGCCGATCGCATCATTGGGCTGATTCAAGGTGCGATGGATGAACTCAAAGTGGGCGTACCGTATCTGCACAGCACAGATGTCGGTCCTGTGATTGATAAAGCAGCAAAACAAAAGCTACTCACACACATTGAAAAAATGATGACCTCATCGAAAAAAGTGGCGCAACTTTCTTTAGATGATAGCTGTGAATACGGCGACTTTATAGCGCCTTGTGCTTTTGAAATCGAGGACATCTCATTGCTGGAAGAAGAGCAGTTCGGGCCGATTTTGCATATCGTTCGTTATAAAGCTCATGAGCTCGCCAGTGTGGTTGAAAAAATCAATCAAACGGGATTTGGCTTAACGATGGGAATCCATAGCCGAAATGAAACAACATACCGTTGGATTGAAGCGCATTCTCGAGTGGGTAACTGCTACATCAATAGAGATCAAGTTGGCGCGGTCGTGGGAGTTCAACCATTTGGTGGACAAGGTCTATCAGGGACTGGTCCTAAAGCGGGTGGGCCTCACTATCTTTATCGATTTACTCAATTGAAACTAACACCATCGGTGTAGGAGAAAAAACATAATGCATCAAATCACACGTTTTTCTGATTCTTACACCGCATGGAAAAGTTGGAGTCAGCTTGATTATAAAACCAGAAGTGCTTACTTGCTACTCGCCTTAACGGAGGTTGAAAAAAAGAAAACCTCGTTAAGCTCTGTGATGAAGTTTCACCTTCAGCATTCGAATAAGTTACTCGATAATACTCATCAGCTTACTGGACCAACAGGTGAAACCAACGAATTGTACACAACAGGTCGTGGCGTCGCTCTTGTTGTTCATGACAGCACCGAAAATAACGCCAATCTAGTTGTTACGTCATATGTATCAGCGGCGTTGCTTGCAGGCAATAGCGTGATTGTTTGTAGCGATGATTTCGAGCTGGTTTCGATGCTGGAAGCGGCGTTTAGGGCAGCAAAATTGCCCGCCAACGTATTGCAGTTTGAGTCTCTCGATGCGCATCAACCATTACTGGATACCGATATTCGGTCTCTCGGCTATGTAGGCCGTATGGATACAGAAATCGCGATCAATCGCCACTTATCTCAGAAAGATGGAGCAATCGTATTATTGACTTCAGAAACAGATATGGCGCAATTGACTCATGCGCAAGACCCAGCACTGTGCTTGCGCTTTATTACCGAGCGAACACGAACCATCAATATAACGGCAGTGGGGGGTAATGCCACACTGCTTGAGCTTGGAAATGAAGCTCATTAACTATTTCAAGTAATCGCCACGGGTTTGTCGTGGCGTTCATGGAAGACTGTCTTTTTACCAGAGGAACAAAAAATGGAAAATAGCTTTGCTATTACAACAACCTTTATTGCCTATCTCATAATGATGTTGGCCATTGGGGTTATCGCTTACCAACGTACAAAAAATTCTACCGACTATTTCCTAGGTGGCCGCTCTCTTGGGCCTTGGCCTTCAGCATTATCTGCTGGGGCGTCGGATATGAGTGGCTGGCTACTGCTTGGCTTGCCTGGTTACGCCTACGCTGCGGGTATCGAAGCGTTTTGGCTTGCTGGTGGTCTGCTTTTAGGTACATGGGCCAACTGGTTTATCAGTGCAAAGCGTTTAAGAACGTACAGTATTACGACAGATGCACTGACTTTACCTGAGTTCCTGTCAAGAAGATTTAACGACAACACGAAATTGATTCAGACTATTTCAGCATTTTTCATTCTGCTATTTTTCCTTTTCTATACAAGTTCTGGTTTAGTCGCTGGTGGTAAATTATTTGAAACCGTATTTGGTATTGATTATACGGTTGCGCTCGTTATCGGCACTTTATGTGTGGTGTCTTACACATTGTTCGGCGGGTTCCTGGCCGTATCCTGGACCGACCTTGTCCAAGGCTTATTGATGGCAGCTGCGCTATTAATTGTCCCTATCGCAGCAATGCAAGGCGGTATTGGCGATCTAACCACGGATTTGAATAACATTAATCCAGAGCTATTAACCCTATGGAATGACACTAAAGGCGAGCCTTTGTCGGCCATTGCTATTATTTCCTTAGCGGCATGGGGTCTAGGTTATTTTGGTCAGCCTCACATTTTGGCTCGTTTCAAAGCGACTCGTTCAAATAAAGATCTAACAACCGCTCGTCGTATCGCGGTCATTTGGTCTGCACTGTCTATGGTTGGTGCTATGTTAGTTGGCTTGGTGGGTTTGGTGTATGTCACTAACTCTTCAATGGGAAGCTTGGCTGATGGCGAAAAAATATTCATGCTGTTAGTCGATGCGATTTTCCATCCAGTGATTGCGGGTATCCTACTGGCCGCTATTCTCGCTGCCATTATGAGTACGGCTGATTCTCAATTGCTTGTGTCTTCTTCTGCATTGGCAGAGGATTTTTACAAGCAGGTTGTGAATAAGGATGCGAGCTCAGAAGACATCGTTCGCATCGGTCGTTTTGCTGTCATTGGTATCTCTATTGTTGCGCTATTTCTAGCAATGAACCCTGATAGCTCAGTTCTTGGCTTGGTCTCTTACGCTTGGGCTGGTTTTGGCGCCGCATTTGGTCCAGCGGTTGTTCTTAGCCTTTACTGGTCAAGAATGAACCGCAATGGTGCTTTGACGGGTATTATTGTTGGTGGTGTCACTATCGTAATTTGGAAGCAACTCAGCGGTGGTTGGTTTGATGTGTATGAAATTGTTCCGGGTATCATACTGTCTACAATAAGCATCATTGTTGTTAGCCTATTAACGGCTGAACCAGAAGATGCCGTTATGAAACAGCATGCGAAGTTTGAAAAACAGCTGCAAGAGCTTGACTAGTTTTAACTATAATTTGAAAAGCAATGACCTGGACCTGACTTAACCGTCGGTCTAAGGCTCTAGTATCAGTGATGCCCTGCCTTTTGGTAGGGCATTTTTTGATTAAAATTATGAGATCTAGGCTAGAAAGTCGCTGGTATTGGTGAACAAGAGGGTTTTCTTTCGTAACTTAGGTCACGTTTCTTAGACTAAAGTTTGAGCTAATGGAACTAACAGATTCACAATGAGTCCATTATCAATAACCCCCATTTATCGTTCTGGAGAAATCAAAATGTCCAAGGTCTACTGTAATTGTTGCCGCAAACCTACACACCATAAAGTGGTTATGAAGCGCTGCCAGACAGAAAAGCCCCAGTCGACATTGCACTCACTACAGATGCTTTTTTCGAGTTTATTTCAAGGAGAGCACTACGTAAAAATGGAGAAACAAGGATTTTGTCGCGACTGTAATAGCCGTTCAACGCTAACAGAAACGAGTTTTTCGAACATAAGAGTGATCTGATCCACGCTCTACTACTGTGGTAAAACGAGTTTAACGTCAACAATGCACTATTAGTATATGATCACGTTTAACTTTGATGGATGCGCGTACGAAAATGGATTTAGATCGTATAGACCGAGAAATATTAAGAACACTTCACCTGCATGGCCGTTTATCAATAGTAGAGCTTGCTAAACAGGTTAACCTCACCACGTCACCTTGCTCCGACCGTGTCAAACGTCTTGAAAAAGAGGGCTTTATTAGTGGATACCGTGCTGAACTAAACCCAGAGAAACTCGGTTTAGACGTGCAGGTTTTTATTCATATACGCCTCGATCAAACCAGTTTTTCAATCTTTGAGAAATTTTCCGACGCTGTGTCTCTCATGCCTGAAATTGAAGAGTGTTACTCATTATCGGGTGACTTCGATACCATGATAAAAGTACGAGTGAAAGACATGAAAGCTTATCAATTATTCATGTCGAGTAAGCTTGGAACCTTACCTGGGGTGATTCAAACCCGAAGTGAAGTGGTGATAGAAGAGCACAAACGAGGATATGGGGTTAACCCTGAATTGCTTTCAATGATTTAAAAGGAAAATGCATCCACATCTTCCTTTCTGCATGTTTTCTTAAGTGGCATCGTGAAGTCTGGCTATAGAACCAACGAAGAAATCACACCAATGACACCGCCAAAAATGCCACCCCAAACCACAAGCCAACCAAGGTGAGTTTTGATCATAGTTTGAACCATTGATTTTACTAACTGAGGCGTGAGTTCATTTAATCGCTGGTCGATAATATTTTCAATGTTGACGGTTATTTCATCCATCATTTCCGGCGTTTCAAACTGTGCCTTGATGGCTTCTTTAACTGAATCACTTTGACTGATCTCGACAACAGCCTGCTGCATTCTTTCTACGAAAGGTTCTTTTAATGGTGCAAGTGCTTCTGTTCCACCCACCATGGCCAACATACCGCCGAAAGACGAATTGGCAATGACCTCAACCAAAGAATCAAAGGTCGGATTGAAATCCACTTTTTCTAATACTGGCTCTAAATTCAGGGTTTTATCGCCAGCCATCTCTTTATTTAGAAAACGGTCAATGTTCTCTCGGGTAAAAAACTGATCCATCATGAGGACTTTAATGGCCGCTTTAAATTCTTCGAATCTGGCGGGTATGATGCCCGAGCCGTAAAGCCCAGGTACTTTTTCAAATAACATGTGTACGGCTAGCCAGTTTGTTACCGCGCCTGAAAAGGCAAAAAGACCGGCATAAAAAACGATTTCATTGTCAAAGTAGAAGCCAAAGATGAGAATGATCAGGGCAGAAACGTTAGTAAATAAGCTTTTGTTCATAATCGTGACGGTTAAAAAATCATGGAGCGATATTAAGAGATTTTGAAACAATAAAAAAGCAAAGAAATGGCTTTACTCAGGTACAGTAAAAAATAGTGAAGGTTTCTGGTAGCTTGGGTTAAATAAGGGCTAAAAATGACTCGTCGTAAATCACAGAGTTAACAATAAAGCTGTGATATTCGCGCAATCGCAAACAGGACTTAGTTTTGTTAGTCGAACTTGTTTGCTAGAATCCAGCCTGATTTTATGTAATTGAACTGATGGAAGTATGGAAGATAGAGTCGTAGTTTCAGTTTCGTCTATTCACGGGACGAGACATTTTCATCTAGGAAAGTGGATCAGGCACGGTTTAAAAGGGCTGGGTTATTTTGCTTTAATTGCAGTCATTGTCACTGCTGGTGTTATTTATCATTTAGTCGATGAAGTTGATTTTGCGAAGCTAAAACAAAAAGAACTAGAAACTAAATCTATGTCGCTCACTGAAGAGGTCTCTTCACTTCAAGAACTCAAGATTAATTTGGAGAGTGATTTACTTGATCGAGAAGAGCGGATGAATCTCGTTTCTGACCGCTTGGGTGATCTTGAAAAAGTATTGGGAATGGGTGACATCGAAGATGCCAGTGAACTTGAATCACGCTTGGATACCGCTGCGATTACTTCGTCGGTCAGGATGGTGATGTTGACTCAAATTCCGAGTGGTCCGCCTGTTCATAATGCGAGAATTTCGTCAGGATACGGCAAGAGAAAACATCCGGTGACCGGATCGATTAAAATGCATCGCGGTCAGGATTTTGCGGTCAATACGGGTACACCTGTGTATGCACCTGCTGATGGGGTTGTCGAGGTAACTCGGTCAAGTCAAAAAGGGTCGGGTAATTTTCTTCGACTTCAACACAGTTATGGCTTTACGAGTTCGTATTCTCACTTAAATAAGTTTTTGGTTAAAAGTGGTGATTTCGTCCAGAAAGGCGATTTAATTGCCCATTCTGGGAATAGTGGGTTGTCGTCTGGTCCACATTTACATTATGAAATTAGATTTGTTGGTCGTTCATTAGATCCAAGACCCTTTGTGGACTGGGGAGTTAATGATTTTGAGACCATATTCAGTAAAGTAAGAGGTATCCGATGGGAATCTTTAGTAAACAAGGTCGAGTCAAGAGTCAGCAGTCAGCTACAACTGTCATCGCAAAAGGCTGTTCGATCGAAGGCCAACTCAGGTTAGAAAGTGATCTACAAGTGGATGGTGCCGTGGATGGAGAGATTCACGCTGAACACACACTCACCATTAGTGAAACGGGCATCATCAGTGGCGAAATCTACGCTGAACGAGTGTTAGTCAACGGAAAGTTTGAAGGCACTTGCCACGCTGAGACGATTGAAATTTTGTCACGAGGCAGTGTGGTAGGAACGATATACAGTGACAATTTGAGCATTCAAACGGGTGGACGATTCACTGGAGCGACTCACGCAATGCCCGAACAGCAAGTGGTTGAATTGAGTGATGCGAAGAAGATGTCAGAGCCTAAAATGGTCGATAGCAACGCGACACGGACCAGCTCTTAGTTGCCTTACTGCTTCGCGTGGTAAACAGTGAGAACCTCGCACTTTTGCGGGGTTTTTTTATGGAAACAGTCACGGTGAATGATGGATGTGGTAGTTTAAGGTCATAAATATAAGCTATGTTACTTAGGGTTCATTCGCATATAATTTTACTTGGGTAAGTCAAACGAGCCGGTATTTCTCAACTTCTCGATCAAATTACCGATAACTTAGCATCATAATAAAAGAATTCTGCACATGAATATTATAGGGATTGCGATTGGCGCAACCGGTTTGTCATTGATCATAGCGTTTCTGTGGATGCTGTCATTATCGCTGCGCAAAAAAAGGCTAGAAGAAGAAAAAAAACAGCGAGAAGCGGCCTATCGAAAAGCATTAGAGAAATCGCGCCAAATGGAAAGACAAGAACGTTTGAATAAAGCGGAGAACGGTCATATTCCTACGATTCTTTATCTGGCGAAGGAAGGTGAAAGGAAGAGCATTAAAGAAGCGCTGTATTGGTACAGTAAAGCCGCGGAGCTAGATAATATTACTGGCATGTATGGCGTGATTCGTATTAGCCAGAAAGTGAGAGAAGACCTCATACTTAAAGAGAAAGCGAAGTATTGGCAGATATGCATAAAGGCATTAGAGGGCAACCCGCAAGCGAAGTTTGATATGGGAATGGCCTTGTTAAATGGGCGAGGCACTACGGTGAATGCAGAGAAAGCTTTGGACATGATTCGGGCTTCTGCGGAAGACAAATACATCCCTGCCATTCTGTTTATGGGAGATTGGTGCACGTCTGATAGCAATCCAATACCGACACCAAAAGACTCGAGTTTTTGGTATACCAAAGCCGCTAAATTACACAGTAATGAAGGTCGAATGAAACTTGGGCTTACTTATCTCAATGGCGTTGGTGTAGAGAAAGATCACAGTAAGGGCTGTTACTGGTTAGAGCGTGCCGCTGAAAAGGGCCATGCTCAATCGATGTGTCATGCCGGTGAAGCTTGGATTGATAGAGGCAGCAGTGGTAATGCCATTGCGTATATTTGGTTATTTTTATCAGCGTACTTTGGGTACGAGCCGGCTAAAGCGATACGAGATAGGGTGGGCGGTAACATTGGGGTTGATTCTGTTGTCGGTCTTCAGTCGTTGGCTAAACCTCTCTTTCAGAAAATAAGCGCGAACAAAGTGGGCAAGCATTCCATCATTAAAGCGTTGAATAAGCTCTATAAACGCGGAGTTTATTTGCCGGAGAAGGTGATTAAATCAGAAGATGAAGCATTGGAGGATTTAGGTGTTGACCTCGAAAAATCCGAATCGACAAAAACGAACGATTCAGGGCTAGAAAATCACTTTAATTATTCGCCCAATCAAATCGATAAACCGATACAGTAGTGATGTAATTTTCATTGTAATCGAACGAACAATCCCTGCCTTATTCGCAGGGATTGTTGTTAGTAAAGGATTGTTACTCGCTGAGTAAAGGGGGTTATCTCAATTTAGTGAGATTATTGTCCGCGCTTTTGTGCTGCTTTGCATACCGCGGCAGTAAAGACAACGTCAGTTGAACTGTTCAGTGCTGTTTCTGCTGAATCCTGGATCACACCGATGATAAAGCCCACAGCAACGACTTGCATCGCGACGTCGTTAGGGATACCAAATAGTCCACATGCTAATGGAATTAATAGCAGTGAACCACCAGCGACGCCTGAAGCACCACAAGCTGATACCGCAGCAACGACACTCAGTAGTAGCGCAGTCATGAGATCAATTTCAATACCCACAGTATGAACGGCTGCAAGGGTAAGTACGGTAATGGTGATGGCCGCACCTGCCATGTTGATAGTCGCACCCAGTGGAATAGAGACAGAATAGGTGTCTTCATCTAATTTTAGTTTTTCACAAAGTGCCATGTTGACTGGGATATTGGCAGCACTTGAACGAGTAAAGAACGCGGTAACGCCACTTTCTCTAAGACATTGAAGAACCAATGGGTAAGGGTTTTCTTTCGTTTTTAAAAAAACAATGATTGGGTTTACAACCAATGCGATGAAAGTCATGGCGCTTAGCAATACAAACACGAGCTGTGCATAGCCAGCTAGAGCTTCAAAGCCCGTTGTTGCAAAGGTAGCCGATACCAAACCAAAGATACCAAATGGCGCAAGCCTGATGATGAAGCGAACAATCTGAGAGACGCCATGACTGAGATCTTCAAACACAGCTTTAGTCGTCGCTGAAGCATGATGAAGCGCAAGCCCTAAGCCAATTGCCCAAGCTAGAATGCCAATGTAATTCGCGTTCATTAGCGCGTTAACTGGGTTGTCCACGACTTTGAATAGCAAAGTGTTGAGAACCTCAGTAATTCCCTGTGGAGGCGTAGCGCCTTCTGCACCGGCAACCAGTGTCAACGTTGTTGGGAACATGAAGCTGAGTACAACCGCTGTTAATGATGCGGTTAATGTACCAATCAAATACAGACCGATGATTGGACGCATGTGTGTATGTTGATTTTTCTTTTGGTTGGCAATTGAAGCTGCGACTAAAATGAAGACTAAAATAGGGGCAACAGCTTTCAGAGCACCAACAAACAGACTGCCTAAGAGTCCGGCGCTAATGGCACTTTCGGGCGATATTGTCGCGAGAAGAACGCCGAGAATAATTCCGGCTAGGATTTGTAAAACCAGATTTCCGCTGGTAAAACGGGCAAAAATGTTGCTGTTTGGCATGGTCATTCCTGTGATGTGCGAGTGTTTGGATTGTAATAATTAAGTTCATCCATTTGAACGGCGATATGATATAGAGGCACAATTTCATGTCTATAAATAAATTTAATTTGGTGTTAAAAATTGCATTTTTGCTAACAGTGTAAAATTTAATGCTGATTATGGTTGATTTTGTGGTTTTAATTATTATTGGTGATTATCAATTTTAGCGCGGGGTTTGGTTGGCATTTATAGAAGAGGTAAAAAAGGGAAGCATTTCTGCTTCCCTAGGAGATAGAGTTGTATAAAGTAGGATCAGTGGTGTTTCATGCCACTCATGACTTTTTTAACAGGGGCTGTAAACACCTGTTGCTCACCATTTTTAAATGTCAGGTTAACCTCAATAGCTTCACCTTCAATCAATGGCGCTTTTAGGTCTAATAACATGATGTGCAAGCTACCCGGTTTAAGCTCAACGTGATCATTTGCCGGTATCTTGATCTCGTCAATTTGACGCATCTTCATCATATCGCCTTCAGTAATGACATCATGCAATTCGACTTTCCCTGCCGCGTTGGTTGATGCACTCACTAATATGCGGTCTGTATTTCCTTTATTCATCAACTGTGTAAAAACAGCGCTGTTGACTGCGTTAGGAGGTGTCGCTCTTGCGTAGGCGTGATGCACCATCACATCCATATGTGCACTATCTGCTGCCTTTTCTGGCGACACTTTCTCTGCTGATGCATAACCGATCGGGCTTAGGATAAGAGTGCAAAGAAGAAGAGCATTCAGTTTCATGGGCGTTTTCCTTTTATGTTTCTTTTATTTGTTTTGGTTTCTATTGGGCTCTGTTTGAATTGGAGCTTGCTTCTATTGAACTTTATTTTTATTGAGTATGGCTTCTATTTCGTATGGCTTTTATCCATATGAATTCTCGTGATTGCGTCCACTAAGGGAGCTGGAGAGAGCGTGTGTGGAACTTTGGTCAATAAGGTCCCATCAGGTGACGTGAAATAGAAGTAAGAGCTGTGGTCAATCGTGTATTCAAGCTCTGACCCTTCAAGCTCCGTTTTTCTGAAAATAACGCCATAGTGATGTGCTAGCTCTGTAGTGGTCGCGAGCGGGGCAGATAATCCTTCGATCATGGGATGAAAATACTGTGCATATTGATGTGCGGATTCAGCAAAATCTCTTTCAGGATCGAGTGATATGAATACGGGCCAAATGCTCTCTTTTGACACTTCATCTAATTCGTTGATGGCCCCGGCAAGCATGGCGAGTGACGTTGGACACACATCAGGGCAGCGGGTAAAGCCAAAGTAAATGATTCGTGTTCGGGTATCGGTGGTATCAAACAAATCAATGGCTTGTTTGTCTTTACCATGAAAGATAACCGGTTCGGGGTGGCTCTTTGTTTGTTCCGTTTTGGCTGTTGTAGAATCCATGGCCTTTTGAGCATCTGATTCAGCTTGTTTTGTCAGGTAGGTATTGACCGACAGGCCAAGCACAAAAGCCACGACCAGTATTAATGACCAATTTTTACTCATCGTTCCATCCTTAAAGCGGGCGATACAGAGTGATCGCCATCGGTTAAACTTCCGACCCACGTCATTTTTTCAGTGGTACAAACGGGTAAAAGAATATCAACTTGGAAAAGATTCTCCTCGTTTGCGTTAAGTACGTATTTTACCGTGCCCATATCCATTTCTAATCCTTCTAAATCTAGGACTAAAGTCTTGGTTTGAGGGTTGCTCCATTTTACGGTGAACGTTGTTGGTACCAGTGGTTGCACTGTGTCAGTATCGAGGCTCATGGTGACACCGTCTTGAAGGCAAGGCTCTGTCGAAATAAAGCAGTAATCATCGATAGAAGATGTCGATGTTGAAGATGAGGCCAGTTGGCGAAGGTCATTGGCAAAAAAACCAATCACAAGCGCTGCAATTACAGCTGCAACTTTTAGTGCAGGATGCATGGGTATATCCATTTCAATATGTTATGAAAATGGAATACTAACATGCTTAGCGATATGTATTTTAAGACAATTATAAAAATGTGCTAACAGTCGTGTCGGAACATTGAGGGTTCCGACACGAGACGTCACTGATGCTAAAGGATGGACTGTCCGTTATTTCTATTTTGTGCCTCTAATGGGTAAATAGAGACAAAAATCCGAACAAGAAAACGAGAACTTACGAGCTTTTAAACATCATGGTTTTCAGCAAATTTTTCTAGTCCGAGTACTAGACCCATTGCACAAAACATCATCACAATGGCTAGCAATAGTTGAGACGGCTCTGAGGTGATCGTCTCATACTGAAATGGGGACAAGTTTTGCTCAACTAAAGGAACGCTTTCACCACTTGAATTAGTGCGCCATGATAGCGTTTGCTTCCACGGCCAAATTTTTGGCAAAGTGCCCACCATCAACCCTGTTAAGAAAATCAAGGTAAGATCTCTGAATGAATGTAATAAACGAGAGAGAAGGTGTGAAAAGCAGAGCAACCCAATAACACAGCCGCTGAGAAACAAGACTAATACATCAACCTGAAATGATTTCACGGCAGTTAGAACTGGTGAGTACATACCGATCAGTAAGAGAATGAAGCTGCCTGAAATGCCAGGTAAAATCATTGCACAAATCGCGATAGCGCCCGCGAGTAGTATATTGACATTGGTGACTTCAAGTTCAAGAGGATGAAGCACGGTAATGCTATAGGCCGCTGCGATACCCAACAAGAAAAACGCCAGTCGAGAAAGAGAACGTTGCTCTATCTGTTTTCCGATATGCACTATTGAAATCAAGATTAAGCCAAAAAAGAACGACCAAAGAGGGATTGGGTGTTCAATCAATAGCCAAGATATCAATTTTGCCAATGTGGCAATACTGGTAAGAACTCCGCTAAATAATGCGATCAGAAAGAGCCCATTAATATGAGAAAACGCAGCAGAGAACCCTTCTTTTTTCCACAGAGTTAATGCGGACGGATTAATTCGGCGAATACTTTCTAGAAGTGTGTCGTAGATACCAGTGATGAATGCGATCGTGCCGCCAGAGATGCCCGGAACGACATCTGCGGCACCCATTGCCATACCTTTCAAAAATGTAGTGAAATAGTTCATTGTTACAACGTGTGATAAATGATGCACGCAGTATACAAACTCTTGCGCAAAAGAAGTATGAAAATCAGTGGTGAGTTTAAGATTACGCGACAAGAAATTGGTAATACTATGTCTTTTATTAATAAGAAACCAGTAGAGTAGCATTTTGCCGTTTTGTGCATAATGCATTTGCAAAATGCAAAATCAGATCTTGAATATCACTAAAAAGGTGAGGTTTATGCGATCTATATGCTCAATTTATGGGTTTTTAAAGTTGGCACGATAACTGCTATATAAATATTGACCCTTCTTAAGCCGAGGGT
>NZ_JBNGCJ010000331.1:0-7417 GCF_049974785.1 Vibrio genomosp. F10 str. 9ZD137 | reverse complement strand
AGCAACTGAACCCCGTTGGTTCCTTTCGTTAAATGAGCCCGAATGCTGCGCTTCAAATGCTGCACTTTTCGTAATCGAATCAAGCGTGCATCTTGCTCCACATGAATCTCTTCCGAATGAGGGGTTAATCGTTCGACAATATCATCAACCACATATTGATTTTCATTCAAATTCTTTTCATCTTGCGCCAACCAATTCGCCAATTGCATATCTTGTGTGGCGTTGACTCCTCGGCCAATCGTACCGGCCAATGCTTCGGTATGCAGCTCTTGGTCGAATCGAGAATATAAACGTTCTGGTGTTGAACCCATGAAGCTATGCTTCTGGTCAAGAGACATCAAAAAATGAAAGCTATGGTGATTCTGGTTATAGCTTGCTTTGAGCAATTGCGCTGCGCTGACCGGCTTATCTAATTGAAGCACCGTCTTTCTTGCCAATACCACCTTTTTAAAGTCACCTGACTCAATACCATCAAGCACTTTATCCACCAAGTGCTGCCACTCATGCTCCGTTGGCGTATGATCAATATGATTAGTATGTGAGGATAATGACGGCAAGGGCACCACATCGCACTGAAGTTTGCGTAGTGACGTTAGCGTTCTATTGTTATCAGGTGTGATATTGACGGCAAGCGCCCAGGAATCATCAAAACGAATCAGCTCTATTTGCGGCAGAAAGAAAAAGGACGGCATACATCGACGATTTTTTTCAGTGTTACCATCAAAAGAACGCCCACCCCAAATTCGTTGATCCTCACCTAATATCGCATAAGCGGGGGCTGGATCCGAAAATGTGTACAACTGCCCCAGTGCAACCACTTCTTCACGAGTGTCTCTCGATTGCCAATAGAATTTGGGAAAAATAGGTTGCGCTTCCAACCAGTCGATAAAAGCAATGTTCGGGTTTTCCTCAAGAACTTGAACTAGACGTACTTCACCTTCTTTGGCGCACTTTACACGTTCAATAAGTTCACAAACTGCTTGATGAAAAGAAGACAATTCAACCTCGTATATCGATGATATTGCTATTATTAGACGGCTACTTTATTTACAGACTCCGTTCAAATCAAGGCTGTAGCTCTATTTTTACATATTCCTGTGATAAGAAACGTACAAAGATCAATCATCACCAAAATAAATACCAGATTTTCATTCTATCAAACCCGAAATTGAGATACTTTAAATATAGATTTGAATCATTTTTAGGGATTATGCAATGCAAAATATCGAGATGTCATCGAAACTCGATAATGTCTGCTACGACATTAGGGGTCCAGTACTCAAACATGCTAAACGCATGGAAGAAGAGGGGCATAAAATTCTTAAACTTAATATTGGTAATCCCGCCCCATTTGGTTTCGATGCCCCAGATGAAATTCTTGTTGATGTTATTCGTAATCTTCCGACCTCTCAAGGGTATTGTGATTCGAAAGGCATTTACTCTGCGCGTAAAGCCGTGGTTCAACATTACCAACGGAAAGGCATCCACTCTTTGGATGTGGAAGATGTCTACATTGGCAATGGTGTGTCTGAGTTGATTGTCATGGCGATGCAGGCGTTACTCAATAATGGCGATGAAATGCTAGTACCGGCGCCTGATTACCCTTTATGGACCGCTTCTGTTGCTCTTTCTGGGGGTAAGGCCGTCCATTATCTCTGTGACGAAGAATCTGACTGGTACCCGGATCTTGACGATATAAAAAAGAAGATTGGGCCTAAAACACGTGGCATTGTTTTAATTAATCCAAACAACCCCACTGGCGCGGTTTATAGCCGTGATTTTTTACTGGAAGTGATTGAAATTGCCCGTAAGCACAAGCTGATCATTTTCGCTGATGAGATTTACGACAAAGTTCTCTACGATGGTGCCACTCACACTTCTGTGGCGACGCTCACAGAGGATGTTCTGGTTGTGACCTTTAATGGGCTATCAAAAGCGTATCGAGTCTGTGGCTTCCGTGGCGGTTGGATGTTCTTAACTGGGCCTAAGCATCTTGCTAAAGGCTATATTTCGGGCTTAGAAATGCTCGCTTCCATGCGTTTGTGTGCCAATGTGCCGATGCAACATGCGATTCAAACAGCACTTGGTGGGTACCAGAGTATCAATGAGCTTATTTTGCCAGGTGGACGTTTATTAGAGCAACGTGACAAAGCATGGGAACTGATTAACCAAATCCCAGGCGTTTCTTGCGTTAAGCCAAAAGGGGCAATGTATCTGTTCCCGAAAATTGACACCAAAAAATACCGCATCAAAGATGATCAAAAGATGGTACTCGACTTCTTGATTCAAGAAAAAGTATTGTTGGTACAGGGAACTGGCTTTAATTGGCCAAAACCGGACCACTTCCGAATCGTCACTCTGCCTCATGTTGAAGACCTAGAAATCGCCATCGGACGATTTGAACGATTCCTTTCAACCTATAGCCAGTAAGTACACAGGCTAATAAGTACATAAGCCAGCAAGTATATGGGCTACCGTAGCGATACATCCCATTTCGGTGTTTCTAAATGGATACTTTTTCATAGACTGAGAGAGTGTCCATTTTTGTTTAGGTGAAGTTCATATAGTCTAGGAAGTGTGGATCTTTCGAGCTGATTTTTACAAAAGTTAACCGCGAAAGATCCACACGCCCTAGCTCCCTAAGCTCAGGATAATTTAATGATATTCAAGGATGTTTATTATTATGAAAGAGAATGATTCCCCAAAAGAAAGCCACTTTTTCGCGCATCTCGCTCGTATGAAACTGATTCAACGCTGGCCGTTAATGCGTTCGATTTCAACCGAAAACATTTCCGAGCATAGCCTTCAAGTTGGGTTTGTCGCCCATGCTCTCGCCGTGATTAAAAATAAAAAGTTCAATGGTCAACTCAACCCGGAACGCATCGCCATTTTGGGAATGTACCATGACACCAGCGAAGTACTCACTGGCGACCTCCCCACCCCTGTTAAGTATTACAACGAAGAAATAGCCAAGGAATATAAAAAAATCGAAGCGGCAGCAGAAAAAAAATTGTTATCGATGCTACCAGAGGAGTTTCAACAAGACTTCGCTCCCTACCTTGTCACCCAAAAAGCACACCCTGAAGACGCGGCGATCGTCAAACAAGCAGATACAATCTGTGCTTATCTTAAATGTTTAGAAGAACTCAGTGCCGGCAACCATGAATACGCACTAGCAAAAAAGCGCCTTGATATCACACTAAAAGAACGACGAACCGAAGAGATGATCTATTTTTTGAATACCTTCGCTCCAAGTTTTGAATTATCACTGGACGAAATAACGTAATTGTCCACCGTTTGGGTAAGACTTAGCTACACTTTGATTAATCACTAAAAACTTTGATTACAAATTTATAGGTATTATGTGTCAATAACGAGCGACCAAAAATTACTGCGGTTAATTAAGTACTTACCAATGGTCATCATTGGGCTTTCTCTTCTGGTACTCATTACTATCGTGTTATCAGCCAATCGAACGGCCTTAAAAGAAGATCTTGCCACCCTTCATACTGGGTTTTATCAAACACAGCGTGACACAATCCAATACCGAGTGGCGAATGTCATAGAACAAATTGAGTTTGAAAAATCAAACACAGAGAACATCCTAAAAAACGATATCAAAAACCGGGTTGATGAAGTAGTAGCTGCGGCAAATAATATTTATGCTCAAAACCAACACCTCGACAAATCCATCGTCAGTAAAATGATCACCGATGCTCTAAGGCCGATACGCTTTAATAACGATCGCGGATACTTTTTCATCTATCAGCTCGATGGCACCAATGTTATGCACCCCATTTTGCCTCATGTTGAAGGAAAATCGCTTTGGGATTTGCAAGATGCCCGCGGCGCCTATGTCATCAGAGACTCGGCAGAGCTAGCACAAACACAAACCCAAGCATTTCACCGCTGGTGGTGGGTTAAGCCCGACGCCATTGATCAGGAATTTGATAAAATCGGCTACCTCTCACTATTTAAGCCCTTTGACTGGTTCATCGGTGCTGGTGAGTATGTTGTGGATGTTGAAGAGGATATTCAACATCGTCTAATACAGCGGTTTTCAGATTATAGTTATGGTGAAGGTGGTTACATCTTTATTATGAACAGTAAAGGCGAATTGATCTCGCATCCCAACCAATCCCTGATAGGGGTAGATAGATTGGATGCCCAAGATGGTAACGGAACGTATTACGTACAGGAACTGATTAATCAAGCGCGTAATGGCGGCGGCTTTGTCGAATACCAATCCAGTTATACCCCTGTTGGCACCATGACCCCCGATAAACTCAGCTATGTGAGTTACCTGCCCGATTGGGACTGGGTAATCGGCACGGGTGTGTATACCGAAAAAATAGACAGTTTTCTTGCAGAAAGAGAAGCGTTGATCCAGCAAAAAAATTCGGAAGAAGTATTGAAGATCACTTTTCTAGGCGTCGTGGTTTCTCTAGTATTGGCGGCTCTGTCTTTATTTATTGGTAATACGGTTGGCCGTCGATTTTTACGCTTACAACATAAGATTAACCAAGATTTCCACGAGTTAGAAGAAACCAAAAATCAGCTTCAATATCTCGCGCTTCACGATAGCTTAACTAAACTGCCCAATAGGGTCTTCCTCATCGATTTTATTAATCAGCAAATTAAGCAGTGTCAAGGGAATGGAAAATACACCGCCATCATGTTTGTTGACCTCGATGATTTTAAGAAAGTCAATGATGCCTTTGGGCATTCAACTGGCGACCAACTTTTGGCGCAAATAGGGGCGAAATTTGAAACCTTGCTTAACCAGAATGAAATCGTGGCTCGGTTTGGTGGCGATGAATTCGTCTTCTGTTTTTCTAACCTTTCTAATGTCTTAGAAGCGGAAAATCGAGGTCTCGAGATTTGTCAGATCTTCCAGGAAGAGTTCCTTATCGCCGGTAAAGTTATTTCATCGAGTTGCAGTGTGGGTGTCTCCATCTACCCGCAAGATGCTCGTGACGCAGAAGATCTTATTGCCAAAGCCGATACGGCACTTTACACATCAAAAGCCCGTAAGAAAGGGAACGTATTATTTTATGATGAGTCTATTAACCGCCAAGTCCAGTATGAATTAAGCCTTGAGAATGAGCTTCGCTGCGCTCTAAAACTTGGGGAACTCTACATGGTGTACCAACCACAAATCGACTTAAACACAGGGAAGTTACAGAGTGTTGAAGCACTGATTCGCTGGAATAATCCGCTGCTTGGTCATGTGTCCCCTGTTGAGCTTATCCGAAAAGCCGAAGAGATCGGGCTTATCCACGAAGTGGGCCTGTTTGTTATTGAACGCTCGTGCCAAGAGATCATCAATCACTATCCAAATGGTGATGACAGCCTTGCTCTGTCAATCAATGTGTCACCTAGCCAACTGATCGCCAAAAACTTCATTCACGATTTAACATCAACGGTGGATAAACTGGGTATTGATCGACACCGAATCACGGTAGAAATCACTGAAAATGTGTTGATTAATGATTTGGAGATAGTGACGCCGATACTCAAACAACTTCGCGAGAGTCAATTCTCTATTTCTTTGGATGATTTTGGTACTGGGTTCTCATCACTCAGCTACCTGTCTAATTTGCCAATAACGGAGATAAAGATCGACCGAAGTTTCATCGATAAGCTATTGGTCAGCAAGCAAAGTGACGCCTTGATTAAAGCCATTATCGCAATTGGTGATTCACACTCGTTAAAAGTAGTCGCAGAAGGTATTGAGTCTTTAGAGCAATACCAAAAACTCAATGAATACCAATGTAATTTAGGTCAAGGATACTATTTTTCTAAACCTATCCTTATGAATGAGCTTGTAAACTACCGGAATGACCGTACATTAGCTTAGAGGTGAACGCTATTGTTATTATCGCAATCGGGAGCCATGTATTTCGGTGATAAGCATCCAGGAAAAAGGACGGTAGGCATGGATACAGAGATCAGCCCTCTTTGGCAAGATAGACACGATGATGAACATAAAATTAGGCGCGATGATCACCGAAGCCCATACCAACGTGATCGAGCGCGAATTTTACATTCTGCGGCGTTTAGGCGACTACAGGCTAAAACTCAGGTACATGGTAATAGTGTGGATGACTTTCACCGCACCCGCTTGACTCATTCCTTAGAAGCGGCACAACTCGGCACTGGCATTGTCGCTCAGTTGAAAAAGAAACAGTCCAAATTTAAAGACTTACTTCCCTCAGACAGCCTTATCGATTCTCTCTGTTTAGCGCATGATATTGGGCACCCTCCCTATGGACACGGAGGCGAAATCGCTCTCAATTATATGATGCGTGATCATGGTGGATTTGAGGGTAATGCGCAGACCTTCCGCATTGTCACTCAGCTCGAACCTTATACCGAACATTTTGGTATGAACTTGTCTCGCAGAGCCTTATTGGGGCTGATTAAGTACCCGGCCTTTTTGAGCCAAACTCAAGCCAAAGCAAAGCCTAAAGCCACCTTTGATCAGCGCCGCTTAAAAGCAACCGACTGGCTTCCTGCTAAAGGTATTTATGACTGCGATAAGCATTTCTTTGATTGGGTTATCAAACCCCTTTCAAAAAAAGATCAGGCGTTACTGTGCGAACTTCGCAGCGCCCCTTTATCGAGCCACCAACACAGCAAAACTCGTTTCAAATCTTTAGATTGCTCCATCATGGAATTGGCTGATGATATAGCCTATGGTGTTCATGATCTTGAAGATGCCATTGCACTTGGCATGATTAATCGAAACCAATGGGTAGAAGCCGCAGCCAGTCGATTATCAGAATGCGGAGAGCCTTGGTTTGAAGCGCATATTGCCTCAATTACTGAGATGCTATTCTCAGGAAAACACCACCAACGTAAAGACGCTATCGGCGGCATGGTGAACGCACTACTCACCAGTGTCACCATTCAATCCGTCGATGCTGATTTTGAGACCCAGTTACTGGCCTATAATGCGTATTTAGATGTAAATATGAGTAAAGCGCTGAATATTTTAAAGCACTTTGTCAGCCAGTACGTGATTCAAATTCCGCAAGTACAGATTGTAGAATACAAGGGCCAGCAAATTATTATGGATTTGTTTGAAGCGCTCAGTACCAACGCGGAACGCCTACTTCCTGACGTTGAAAAAAGTAAGTGGCAACTCTCGAAAGGAGACCCTAGCCAAAAGCTGCGAGTGATCGCTGACTATATTTCCGCAATGACCGATGGCCACGCGCAGCGGCTTCATCAACAATTGTTTTCCAACACATAGAGTGAAAAGCTACAGACTAAGCTAGTCGTTAAGGCTACGGAGATAATTTCGCTCGAAAACCCCTTCTGGCATCTGATCTATTTGAAACTGAATCATGTTGTCAAAAGTGGCCAGTAGCGGTGAGAAATCTTGCTCTGGCTGCAAGATACTGAGTAAGTG
>NZ_JBNGCJ010000330.1:0-13088 GCF_049974785.1 Vibrio genomosp. F10 str. 9ZD137 | reverse complement strand
GCGTGTCACGGCCATATGAACCTGCTTCAGAACGGAAACAAGGGGTGTGTGCCGTCATTTTAATCGGCATATCCGCTTCATCAGTGATGGTGTCGCGCACCATATTCGTGACCGGAACTTCAGCAGTCGGAATCAAAGATAGCTTACGAGGTTCTTCATCATTCACTTTTTCAGTCAGTGGCTCCGTGTGGAAAAGGTCGCCACCGAACTTTGGTAACTGCCCAGTACCAAACAAGCTATCTGAATTGACAAGATACGGTACATACATCTCAGTGTAGCCATGTTCATCGGTATGCAGATCCAACATAAACTGCGCAATCGCGCGATGCAGACGAGCAAATTTACCTTTCATGACGATAAAGCGAGCGCCAGTGATCTTAGTAGCACTGGCAAAGTCTAACCCACCGCTAAGCTCACCCAGGTCAACATGATCTTTTACTTCAAAATCGTAAGATTTAGGTTCTCCCCAACGAGAGATTTCAACGTTGTCGTTTTCATCTTTACCATCGGGGACAGCATCATCTGGAAGGTTGGGAACCGACAACGTAATCTCTTCAAGCTTACTTTGAACAACAACCAGTTCCGCTTTTTTAGCTTCCAAATCACTGCCTAGCGTACCGATCTGCTTTTTAATCTCTTCGGCACCCGCTTTGTCACCAGACGCCATTTTCTGGCCGATTTGCTTGGAGATGGAGTTGCGCGTGGATTGTAAATTTTCGACTTCTACTTGAATGGATTTACGTTGCTCTTCAAGTTGACCGATGGTGTCTACGTCAAGTTTAAAACCGCGACGTGCTAATTTTGCAGCTGTTTCATTCAGCTCAGTGCGAAGTAATTTAGAATCCAGCATTGCTAATCCTATGCCTTATAGTTGTGGAAAACACACCAACATAACACTTAAGAAAGCGGTGATGTGTAAAGAAATTATAATCGAACAAATGTATCCAAAAACACTCACTTTTCATAGCGCTTTCGTGGGCTTTTTGCATCTAAACTAGCCAAGTAATCTAACTTTTCGCCAATTTTTGTCTCCAAACCTCTATTTGTCGGTTTGTAGTAACGTAAATGACTCATCTCTGGCGGCAGGTACACTTCGCCAGCAGCGTATGCTCCTTGCTCATCATGGGCGTATCTATATTCCGCGCCATAGCCCAAATCTTTCATTAAACTTGTCGGGGCATTACGAAGGTGTGCAGGCACCTCATATTCCGGATACTCTTTTGCATCTCGAAGGGCTTGTTTCCATGCGGTATAAACCGCATTACTTTTGGGTGCACATGCTAGGTAAACTATCGCTTGAGCAATGGCTCGCTCACCTTCAGCTGGGCCGACTCGTGTAAAGCAATCCCATGCCGATAATGCAATTTGCATCGCTCTTGGATCAGCGTTACCGATATCTTCTGAAGCAATCGCCAGTAATCTTCTTGCGATATAGAGTGGATCACACCCTGCTGAAATCATTCTGGCAGACCAATACAAAGCGCCATCAGGGTTCGAGCCTCGTATCGATTTATGCACCGCCGATATTAGGTCGTACCAAATATCCCCTTTGTTATCAAAACGAGAGACTTTTTCACCCGCAACCTCCGCGAGCAATGGTAGGGTGATTTGTTTGATGCCTTCCTCTTCTTCTGCCATATCGAACAGAAGTTCAAGATAGTTGAGTGACATGCGAGCATCACCGTTGACCAATTCAGCCAGCCGATCCAGTACATTGTCATGGAAATGAGCGTTAACCTTACCAAGGCCTCGCAGTTCATCACCCAAAGCCTGCTCTAAAGCTTGTAGAATCTCTAACGCAGATAGCGACGTGAGCTTGTATACTCGCGCCCGAGACAACAGTGCGTTGTTCAATTCAAACGAAGGGTTTTCCGTAGTTGCGCCAATAAAAGTCACCGTACCATCTTCGATATGAGGTAAAAAAGCATCTTGTTGAGACTTATTGAATCGATGAACTTCGTCGACAAACAAAATTGTGCGTTTGCCAATATTCTTATTTTCTCTCGCTTTCTCTATGGCGGCGCGGATTTCTTTAATACCCGAAGTCACCGCTGACACTCGCTCTACTTCTGCATCAGCATAGTTCGCGGCGACTTCAGCAAGCGTAGTTTTCCCCGTGCCAGGCGGCCCCCATAAAATCATAGAGTGGATATGACCCGCTTCTAAGGCCCGTCGAAGCGGTTTGCCTGGCCCTAATATGTGCTGCTGACCGATGTACTGTTCCATAGTTTCTGGGCGCATGCGTGCCGCAAGTGGACGAAAATCTTCATCTCCTGAGAAATCTAAGCTTAAATTACTCATGGTTAGTTCCTTTGGTCATCAACCTCTACGCCCTCTGGAACCACAAATACAAAGCGACCGTTTTTTGGTAACTCTAGTTTCACATTACTAAAGCTAAACAGTCCACGTTGCCCATCTTGCTCAATGACGTTAAACCCTTTCACAATCCCTTTGTCGTCGATATCAATTTGAAACTGGCCTTGCGTTGAATCCGCCGTTTTAGGCGTTAGCGTGAAGCGGTCATTTTGTTGCGATACCGTATAGTTATTCCAATCACTTTCTTCATTGCGAGTGAGTAAAATAAAAGGGGTTTGTTCAACCGCTTGTTTTTGCCAGTACAGGCTCACTTGCTCAATAAATGGACTGTAATACCATAAGGTTTCACCGTCCGAAATCAGCGTATTTTCATCTGGATATGTCGTTTCCCATCGAAACTTACTTGGCCTTGCAATTTCAACAAGACCTTCCCCTTCCATCACAATATCCCCTTCAGGGCTAACGATCTGCTGACTGAACGTAGCAGTGAATCCATCATTTAAAGAAAGTCGGGTACTCAATTCATCTTGGGGTGTGGCGAAAGCAGAAAAACTGACCACTATTGAGCAATGGGCAAGCAGTAGAAGGCTCCACTTTTTCATTTAATATACTCCTGATTGTTTCAGCAAAAACATTCTTGTTTTATGCATCGGGTTAATTTGTCTAAAGCCTTATTGACCACAGCATTGTTTGAATTTTTTACCACTAGAACACGGACAAGGATCATTGCGGCCAATACCTCTGTACGGATTGACACTTTGACTTTTGCCACCGACCATAGCTTCGTCAGCCGCGAGTGCGACTTCACTCACCATAAGGTCAAGCTGACCAATAAAATCTGATAATGTCGGGGGTGTTTCAATACCAGCATTTTTCATCTGCTGTTGTGTCTGCTCCTCGTCAATTGACAACATAAATAGAGTCAACAAGGCCTGAAGCATGCGCATCGAACCATCGTTTAGCTGTATTTCCTGCCATTGAGGTTCAACAACGGCCCAAACGGTCATAAAGCCACTGGCAAATTCAACCAACTTATCGTGAGTGTGTTCAACCTCTAATAATGCAGAGGCTTCATATTCATTTCGTTGCAATCGATTAAACTGCGCATGAATCTGTTCCGTTACCAGGCTTATGTGACGTGGCGATGCATCTGAAAAAATTCGGTCCACCCATGCTTCTGGGGCGATCGGCTTAACAGAAAAATTGGCCGCCAAAATAGCGCCTTCGATAGTTTCGGCGGAAACATCGCTCGTTAAAGTATCTAAGTTGATAAGCTGGTAAGTCATGTCATTTTAAAATCTAAAGAAAAACAGCGAATATTATAGCCTGAAGCAAGGTGTTAGTGACAATCTTATCGTGAGCCTCTACAATCGCGCTGCCAAAATACTCTTCTACCGCTAACCACCGCAAAAGGCGATACATACATGCGTGTCATTTTAGGCCCTATGGAGGGCGTTTTAGATCACTTAATGCGAGAAATTCTCACCGATATCAATGATTATGACCTTTGTGTCACTGAATTTGTTCGAGTGAGTGATCAAGAGCTTCCTGAGCATGTATTCCACCGTCTATGCCCTGAATTGTTGACAGGATCTCAAACAAAATCAGGTGTTCCTGTGCATATTCAGCTACTCGGTCAACACCCTAAATGGATGGCAAAAAACGCGATTCAAGCTGAAAAATTGGGAGCCAAAGGGATTGATTTGAATTTTGGTTGTCCTGCCCGACTTGTCAATAAAAGCAGAGGCGGCGCGGCATTACTACAACACCCAGAGTTAATCCATGATGTAGTTCAGGCTTGTCGAGAAGCGGTTTCAGACCATATTCCCGTTTCAGCAAAGATCCGTCTTGGTTGGGAAAATCCCGATGATTGTTTCCATATAGTGGAAGAGATTGAAAAAGCGGGTGCCAACGAATTAACGGTTCACGCTAGAACCAAGTCAGGCGGCTACAAAGCCAGTGAAATCAAGTGGGATTACATAAACGAAATCCGTAAGAGTTCTTCTATTCCTCTTATTGCAAACGGAGAAATTTGGAACTACGAAGACGGCCAACGTTGTATCGAAACAACCGGAGTCGATTCTTTGATGGTCTGCCGGGGCGCATTTAATGTCCCTAATCTTGGTAATGTGGTTAAACACAATCACAAACCAATGCCATGGGCTGATGTGGTTGAACTATTACTGGCCTACTCCAAATATGAAATGGCTGGAGATAAGGGAATGTACTACCCGAACCGGGTCAAACAATGGTTTGCTTATTTAAAGCAACAATACCCTCAAGCCAATGATCTTTTTCGAGAGATAAGAACGTTCAAAACAGCACAACCGATTGTCGAACATATCAAATTATATCAAGCCCAACAGACGTTTTGATAAACGCACTAATAAACGCCCTAATAAACAAGTTGATTCTTACCTGATGTTTTCGCTTTATAGAGCTTTTCATCGGCGTTCTTAATCAGCTGCGGAAAATCGATATTAAAACTTGGCGTTACTATCTCAACCCCACCGGACACCGTAAAGCCAGTTTTAACGGCTTGTTTTGAATGTTGAGTAATCGCCAAGGTCACCCTGTCCAAGGCCTTTCTCAGTTGTTTTTCACCGTTTCCTTCAATATAAACCACAAACTCTTCGCCACCGAAACGAGCAGCGGCGTCATTGCTTCGAATGTTTTTATCTAACTGGTTCGCCATGTAACAGATAACATCGTCTCCTACATCATGACCATATTTATCGTTCACTCGCTTAAAATCATCGATATCGAAAATAGCCAACGCAAACATTCTTTCAGCCCTTCTGCGACTCAAAAAAACATCAAACCCACGACGATTCAGTAAACCGGTCATAGGATCACGTTCTGCTAGACCCTTAAAATGAGTGCGCTCTACATTAATGTTAACGTAAAGTAATGTCAGAACTAAAAATATGTGAATCAGCAAAATCCCCAGCAAACTGAATTTTTCGTGAACTATAAAGAATTTAGCTTCATCGATGAGGTTAGAGTCGTAAAAAATGACGTGGTTAAAAACAATACCTTCGTATTCGATATTTCGTAATCTGAATGCATGGTTGGGAACGGTATTTAGGTCGGTGTTGAATATTCGGATCTCACCGATAAGTTTGTCTCCAGTCTCAAGTAGCAGGTCTACATCAATGTCCAAGGAAATAATGCCCTCGAATATTTCCTCTGAATACACTGGAACCGTTAAACCCATAACATGTTTATTTAAAATAACCGAGTTAAGGGGGCCTAACACCGTGATCTTATCGTTATTCTTTGCCGTTTCTAGCCAATAGGGACGTGTTTGTATCGTATCCAAGAACTCTTTAGTGACGTTTCGAGCCATGGTATCTGGGGAAGAGAAAACGTAACCCTCTTTGTCAAAATAGTGGATACCTAGTATAAATTCATCAAGATCATGCATGAATGAAAGAGCGGGAGCTAGAGAAACTTGGCTAGAAATACGTTCGTATAATTCACTGTCTGCATTACAAATCGATTTATCACCCACCAACATATAGGTGATGTCAACCGCAGACATCATGTGAGACTTACCCTGGGCACGGAGCAATGACTCTATCGGCCAGATCTGACATAAATCTTCAACAACCTGCCTATTGTGCTCGAGCAGTATGAGCCCCCCCGTTTGAAAGTAATTCGTAAAGTTGTAGTCGAGAGCGGTTAATACTTTTGTTGAACGCAACATCGCTCTTTTAAGACGTTCGTATTCAGCCGAAATGTTATTATCCACAAAGTCGTAATGGCTCTTAACCACTAAGCTCATCAATACTACCGATACCACCAGAGGCATTAAAATTGCAAACTTCAAACTAAAATGTCGATTTGACTTCATTAAATAGCTCATTACATGAAAGAAAAAGAGCCCATTGAGAAATGTCTCGATAATGGGCTCATCATATTGTCGTGTTTTTATCAGAGTCAAGAATCAAGCATTAGTTCAACAATAAGCTGTCATCAGCGAGCTCTTCACCACGGACTTTACTAAACATCTCTAGTAAATCAGGTACTTTCATATTAGCACGCTGTTCGCCTGAAACATCCAATACTATCTCACCTTGGTGCAGCATAACAGTTCGATCTCCGCAGGCTAGGGCATCTTTCATCGAATGAGTCACCATCATAACGGTCAGATTAAACTCTCGAACAATGGTTTTAGTTAAATCGATGACAAAAGCCGCCATACGAGGATCCAGTGCTGCGGTATGTTCATCTAATAGTAGCAACTTACTGTCTGACAGTGTTGCCATTACCAAGCTTACCGCCTGACGTTGCCCCCCAGACAATAACCCAATGTGATCACTCAAGCGATCTTCAAGACCAAGCCCAAGAATGCTAATGCGCTCTTGAAAAAGCTTTCGCCGGTTCGAAGACAACGACAAATTCCATCCTCGTCTCTTACCACGCATATACGCCAGTGCCATATTTTCTTCAATGGTTAAATCAGCACATGTCCCCGCGAGTGGATCTTGGAATACACGAGCACATTGCTTTGCTCTTTGATCCACCGTTTTTTTCGTCACATCAAGCTCATCGATAATGACCCGACCACCGACCATAGGTGTCTCGCCAGTCACAGCGCCGAGTAAGGTTGACTTCCCTGCCCCATTAGAACCAATAACCGTTAAAAATTGGTGTTCAGGGACCTCTAAGTTAACGCCTCTCAGTGCTCGGTTTTCCAATATTGTTCCTGGGTTAAATGTCACTTGAATGTCTTCTAACCGAATCATACTGCTTCTCCTGACTCACTGTCCGTTTGAGAGTTTTGCTTCGGATTAACTTTAGAATTCATGCTCACCTGACTCCCTGCAGGTTTACTCGGCTTTTTTGACTTCATGTTCCCTTTTATTTTAGGCGCAATGAGGGCTATGGCGACAAGAACTGCCGTGACTAAGTTCAGATCCGAAGCCTGCAATCCAAACATTCCACTACTTAACGCAAAGGCAACAGCCAAACGATATAACACCGAGCCGACAATGACTGCGATCACGGCGACCCAAATTTTTCGTCCAGGGATTAGCGTTTGTCCCAATATAACGGCGGCTAAGCCAACAACGATGGTACCAACACCTGAGGTAACATCAGCAAAGCTATTCGTCTGCGCAAACAAAGCGCCAGAGAAGCCAACAAAGCCGTTAGACAAAGCCAACCCGAAATAGGTGTAAAAGGACGTGCTACCGCCCTGCGCCGAGACCATTCGCGAGTTCACCCCTGTTGCTCTCAATCCAAGGCCAAAATCACTGTTTAATAGCCTTACCACTCCCCAAGCGGAGATAAGAACAAGCAAACCAACAACTAATGGGCGGATGTAGAGTGAATCGCCAAGCGCTTCAAACGGCGTGAGAATGGTATCTTCTCCCAGTAAAGACATGTTAGGACGGCCCATGATTCGAATGTTAATCGAAAAAGCAGCAATCATCGTCAAGATGGAAGCAAGTAAATGAAGAATACCGCATCGAACGGCTAGAAAAGCAGTGACCCACCCTGTTGCCGCACCAGCGACAATCGCCATTGCAGTGGCAAGCCAAGGGTTTATTCCAGCAACGATAGCCGTCGCTGCAACTGCGGCTCCCATTGGGAAACTACCATCGACACTAAGGTCTGGAAAATCAAGAACTCTGAAAGTTAGGTAAACACCTAACGCCACAAGACCGTACAAAAGCCCGATCTCTAGGGCCCCAAAAAAAGCAAAAGCAGACATAACAACTCCCTTTGTACTGCTAAGCCAGTAATCCGATTACTGGCTGTATCACAGAGTTATTTTACGCTTGTTGCGCGGTCAAGTACTGACTGTGGAATCGCTATGCCGATCTTTTTGGCCGCCGCGGGATTCACGACTAAATCGGAACCTTTTGCTATTTTCACATCAAGATCACCAGGCTTGCTTCCTTCCAAAATTGCAACTACGTAATCCGCAGTCTGGTAACCCACTTGATAGTAATCAAAACCCAAGCTTGCTATTGCACCTTTCTCTACGTAAGAGGTCGCTCCACCTAATACTGGTGTTTTTGCTTGATTAGCAGCAAGAATCATCCCTTCAATTGCACTTGCAACGGTATTATCTGTTGGTGCGTAGAGAACATCAGATTTTGCAGCGATCGCTTGAGTCGCAGACTGAACATCAGCACTTTTTAGTGCAGTCGCCTCAATAACCTCTAACCCTTGTGCTTTCGCGCTCTCTTTAAGTAACTCAACTAATGCTACGGCGTTCGCTTCACCAGGGTTATAAACAACGCCAATGGATTTTGCTTCTGGTAAGATTTCTTTGATCAGCTCTACATGTTGATTGATCGGTGACAGATCAGAAAGGCCAGTAACATTTTTTCCTGGTTTTTCAAGCGTTTTAACCAACTTTGCACCAACTGGGTCGGTCACAGCCGTAAATACGATAGGAATATTTCGCGTCGCGGCGACCAGCGCTTGAGCGGTAGGTGTGGCAATACCGACTAAGACATCTGGATTTTCGCCTATAAACTGCCTTGCTATTTGCACGGCTATAGCTGGATTACCTTGCGCAGTTTTATAATCAAACTCTAAATTTTTTCCTTCTTCATAGCCTTTTGCTTTTAAGCCATCTAATAATCCTTGGCGGGTAGCATCTAATGCTGGGTGTTCGACAATCTGTGATACTGCAACTTTAGCTGTTTTTGCCATGATACTGGCTGATGAAAGTAACGCTGTACTTGCAATGATAGCCGTCGCTAGAATTTTACTTGCCTTCATCTTAACTCCTTGATTTAAGCAACTTAGTAGTCAATGTTGTGTTGGGTTATTATTGTTGTTGTGCATTTATCGTACACACTCAATATTAGTACCAGTTACTTAAAACAAAGGGAAGAACGCATTAACAATAAATCAACAAAAAAGAGACATAAGGACAGATTAGTCTCGATAGGCATGCAGTAGGATATTCCTGGGGGTCGTTTCGCGTGAACAAAATTGAGAGAGCGTTACCTGATAGCCATGCTGTTCTAGAAATAGAGCTTTATCAAGCACAAGCCATAACTCTAATGGACGCCGAAATGCTTGTTGAACCAAACTCAAACGCTCCATGTGCCAAAAACGTTGTATTCCGAGCTCCAAAAAGCGATTGAAATCAACATTAGGCAGTTCAATGCTCTTTTGACTCGCAGCCCAGTAACAAAATGCTTCAAAGCCTAGAGAGAGTTGTGATTTTTTAACACTCGGTATTGGTATATAAGTAGTTGTCAGCTTAAGTTCACGTAACATCACATCAAAGCTCAAACGGTAAGACATTTCGAGAAAGCGATGCCGCTTAACTCTTTCTCCGCCCGTCACCGTTTCAAGCAAAGGGATACGTAACTCTTGCTGATTAAGCGCCAATGGAGAGGATTGTGCCAACTGTGACATTGGCTGATATCGATCTGAACCAATTAAGTGATAGCAACAAGGAGAAATCGTCACCGCTGGCAAATTCATTGCTGCTGCCTTACTAAGAAGGCTGACGTGTAAATCCCCACAAGCATGGAGAGCAACAGCATGTTGATTGGAATTAATATAAGCTAAAGACTCATCAGTTAACGCATCGCCTTGAACAAATGTCATAGGAAGTTCTAAATGATCAGCACATTCCTGCCCTGCGAGACAAAGTGATTGTTGAAATTCAAAACTGGTGACTTTCTCCCCTGTTGTCGAGGCCAAAATCCGTCCTAAATAGCCTTTACCTGAGCACCACTCCAACCACTCACTGCCTTTGTGCAATTTCGCCGACGCATACCCCATTGACAGTATTTGATTCAGTTTCCTACCTGGAATGCCGTTATATAAATGGGGCTCTACCGCTATTGCCTGCTCACTATTGAGTGGTAAGTCAATGCGTTTATTCACCTCTCTTAATGCAGGAAAATAAGAATAAAGCGGCTCAGCTAGACTGTTTGGTGAAAGCTTAAAGTGCTCTATCTGCTCTATGGTGAGGCTATCTAGCCAAGCAGACAGACCAGGATGAGATTCGCACCAAGGGTACGGCTCATCAAAGCTTTGGTGGAAAGGTTCAAATCGCCAAAAAGGTTCGTTCGAACACAGAAACTGGTCAAGTATATGAAAAGTGTTGTTCATGACTTCCTCTTATCTCAATACAGTGTAAGGGGAAGTCTATCTATTAGAAAGAGATTAACGAACCGGGAGATCAATATCTTTAAACATTTCTTCTATTTCCGTATTTGATTTAAGTGATATCGCACGCTCTACCACAGGGCGAGTTAAGTGAGGTGCAAACCTTTCCATAAAGTCATACATATAAGTACGCAAAAACGTTCCCCGACGAAAACCGATACTGGTTGTACTGGCACCAAATATATGACTGGCATCTATTGCAATTAAATCACCGTCAGTGTTTTTATCAATGGCCATGCTAGCAATGACCCCAACCCCAACGCCCATTCTGACGTACGTTTTAATCACATCTGCATCGGTTGCTGTAAAGACGACTTTAGGCGTCAACCCTTCAGCATTAAAGGCTGTATCCAACTCAGAACGACCCGTAAAGCCAAAAACATAGGTTACTAAGGAATACTTAGCTAAATCGTGAATCGTGACGTTCTTCTTTGATGCCAGTGGGTGATCTTTTGTGACAACAATAGAACGGTTCCAATGGTAACAAGGAAGCATAATTGCGTCTTGATATAAGTGGAGTGCTTCAGTTGCTATGGCGAAATTAGCGGTTCCTTTCGCAATAGCTTCCGACATTTGGCTCGGAGTGCCTTGGTGCATATGTAAAGAAACTTTAGGATAACGGGTGGTAAACCCTTTAATCACTTCCGGCAACGCATAGCGAGCTTGCGTATGAGTTGTCGAGATGTTTAATGTCCCTTTCTCAGGATGCGTATGCTCACCGGCTACCGCTTTTATACTCTCTACCCGAGATAAAATTTCTTGAGAAATACGGATTATGTCGATACCAGCTGGTGTTACTTGTGTTAAATGTTTCCCACTGCGTTCAAATATTTCGATACCCAATTCATCTTCAAGTAAACGTACTTGCTTACTAATACCCGGTTGCGACGTATACAAACTTTCTGCTGTCGCAGATACATTTAGGTTATGATTTACAACTTCAACAATATATTTTAGCTGTTGTAGTTTCATTTTATGTCCTCGAAATCCTTGCCGACGGCACAGTGGGCAGTAATAGTTTATAATTATTAGTTATAACGTTAATGACGTATAATTGATAGAAAAATTGAAGCATGGATACTGTTGATTCCCCTGCCGCTGTGCACAATAACGATTTTTGCAGGCTAACACTCATATTACTGTGCTAATTCAAACTTTTGGTTAATAATAAAATGACAAACAGTGATAATAAAAAGCTCGACATTGTGGTGCCGAATGTTATCCAGATGGTGTATCCTAAAAAGCTAACCATCCAAAACACAAAGATATGGAATTTATGAATATTGGATTAATTATTGCTCTCGTAGCTGTCTTATTGGTATTGGTTCTTGGTTATAACATCATGTTGCAATACAAGGTCAAAGTAGAAACCGCCAAGAAACAAGAATCGGCTCGTTATATTGCGATCATTGATGCGACGGAAGATCTCATTGGTAACGCACACCATATACCTTTCAGTAAAGACCTTTTGGTCTGCTTGAATAATCGAATTCTTGACTCACTTCAAAACATGTTCGAGTTAGACCCTAAAAATAAACAGCTTGCTCAACGGCTTGAAAACATGAAGCAGCAAATCACTCAATTGAAAGAAAATTATCAAGGTGGTGACAGTACAACATTTAAGGTACCAAGCAGTGACAAACAAGCCATAGTCATGCTGAAGTTAGTGAAAAGACTACGAGATACCGTGCGTAGTGAACACAACAAAGGGCGTTTTGAAACGCAAGCTTTTGTTGCAGAGAATGCACGACTAGAAACCATTCAAGTCAGAATTAATATCGAGAATGTGATTAAGCGAGCTAACGACTCGATAGTTCGTGGCCAGCCAGGAACAGCACTGCAACTCTTGAAAAAAGGGATTGATGCCTTAAGCTCGAAAAATGATGCCTACTCAAACCAAGCTAGAGAAAAGCTAGAAGGTATGTTTAACGATCTCGAACAGAAACGACAAAACAAAAATGCGGAAGATTTACAAGGTATCGAAGAAAGAGAAAAAGAAGACGATATGGAAGCTCTGTTTGGCCAGAAGAAAAAATGGTAATCAAGCTATTACGTTCAAAGCAAGTACGTTTACAGCAATTACATTTTTAAATGAGTTCAAAAAAGTCGCATTATGATGCGACTTTTTTGTACATGATGTTTTTATCCAGTAAAAAGGCCGCATTATGCAGCCTGATTGTCATCTCGATAACACACTCGACGACTTACACTAGAGTTTTGTTAATTTCAGTCAGCACGAGTGCAGGGTCCGGCGCTTGAGTAATCGGTCTTCCAATAACAAGATAATCCGAACCAGCCTCAATGGCATCGACAGGTGTCATAATTCGCTTCTGATCACCCACAGAGGCTCCTACAGGTCTAATACCTGGTGTTACTAACTTAAAGGATTGACCAAGCTCTTCTTTCAGCAAAGAGGCCTCTTGAGCTGAACATACCACACCATCGAGCCCCGAATTCTTCGTTAGCGTAGCTAATCGAATAACCTGCTCTTGTGGCGTTATATTTAAACCGATTCCGGATAAATCAGCTTGCTCCATGCTGGTCAAAACGGTTACGCCAATCAGTAATGGACGATCTTTCCCGTAAGGCTCTAGGATTTCGCAGATCGGAAGAGCGGT
>NZ_JBNGCJ010000329.1:0-15780 GCF_049974785.1 Vibrio genomosp. F10 str. 9ZD137 | reverse complement strand
CGGCGGCGCAAGCAGCAGGTTATAACGCGGTTGGTGTCATTCTGACCGGTATGGGCAGTGATGGAGCACAAGGAATGGCGGAAATGCATCAAGCAGGTTCGGTAACGCTTGCACAAGATGAAGACAGCAGTTTGGTCTTTGGTATGCCAAAAGAGGCGATTGCCAAAGGAGGGGTTAAAGGCGTGTTTTCTTTGCACGCGCTACCTTATCAAGTTCAAAAGGCATTGGTGGATAAATGAATACGTTAAGTGAGCAGTTTTTGGCTCAAAATATAGCTTATATAATTATCAACAAGGATTTGCTCGTTCAAAAGGTATCGGAACAAGCAAAGGAATTGTTTCGTACCGATGTCGGGAATCATGCGTTTGGTGCAGATATTGGATTTGTTGACGATCAATATAAACCCGTCGATTTGCTTACATTCGTTGAACAGGCTGTCACTGACTGGCAAGAAAGCGAAATAGAGATAGGGATCAGTTACCCAGACAAAAATGTTGAGTGGATAAAAATAGCGATTCTGTTTCAGAAAGAGTACTGCGTTTTACATGCTGTCGAGCAAGGTGAATTGATTACAACACGACGACTTAATCGCCAATTGTCGATGTTAGACCCACATACAGGGCTGCTGTATCGAGAAGCGTTTCTAGCTAAGATCGCTTCTGAGTACGATGTTGGCTTAGTATGTTGTGTACGAATTTGCAATTACCAGCGTATCAACGAAATTTGGGGTACTGCCGTTGCTAATCTGGTCTTTATGGAGATTGTTGCGCGTGTTAGTACGGAAATAGACTGTGCGATTTGTAGTAAACACTCGACAGACAGCTTTAATATCTTTATTCCACCTAATGTAGAGTTTGATGTTGGCGAGTTTTACACGGCATTGAATGCCCCTTTTCATTTTAATGGTCGACATTTTTTTAGTAATGTTGCGTTAGGATACTACCGTGAAAAAGATGGAGACTCTCACGAGCAAAGTGTCAACAAAGCGGAGATGGCGATATTGGATGTGCTATCTGAGCGGGTACGTTTAGCCGAATTTCAGGAAGACTTAGCAAAACAAATAGAACATCAAAATAATCTCGAAAATGCGTTTAGAGCGGCGGTCTCCCAGGGCGATCTCGATGAGTCATTTTATGTTGTTTTTCAGCCTGTTCATGACACCTTCACCGAACAAGTAACAGGGGCAGAGTGTTTGATTCGTTGGACGGTTAAAGGACAAATGGTTTCGCCAGTTGAATTCATTCCAATAGCGGAGAGAATCGGAGATATCGGCCTTTTGACAAAGTTTAATGTTAAAAAATTGCAAGCGTTGATCATTAAGTTGGAAAGAAAAGGCGTCGATACCACCAGCATTCTGTTTGCGCTCAATATCAGCGTGGTTGAGATACTGGATGTTGACTTTGTTAGTAAGCTTTCATCAGCGATTAAAAACGCCCATATTGAGCCCAGAAATATCAAGTTGGAACTGACAGAATCGGCGTTGATTGACAACTTTACCTACGTAAATCAAGTATTGAAGCAACTGCAAGATATTGGTTTTAAAGTGTCTATTGATGATTTTGGAACTGGATTTTCCAGTCTGAGTTATCTTTGTCGTTTGAGTTTTGATGAAATAAAAATTGACAGGGCATTTGTGACACACGTGGTAGATAACACAAAATTACAGACCGTTTTTAACTCAATCGCGTCTTTAGCGACGAACCTAAATAAGCCTGTTGTTGCGGAAGGTGTGGAAACGTTAGAGCAACTTGATTATGCGAGACAGAAAAATATTGAGTTTATTCAAGGTTACTATTTTAGTAAACCGCTGTCGGAGAGTGATTTTATAGAGTACGTTTTAGAAAAAATGGGTTAGTGAAACACTAACCCATATCGGTTTGACTGGTTGGTATAATCAGCCAACCATCGCTTTAGCGACGCTTGGGATTTCTGTTTCCGCCTGCTTTCCCACCGGCATTATTTCCAGTGTAATTGTTCCCTGCTGGTCCGCTATGGTTTGGCTTGCCAGAACGGTTCGGCTTTTGCCCTTGCCCCGATCCTTGCTTACCTGCATTCTGATTGTTTGACTTCCCTTTATTTTGCTTCCCTTTATTTTGCTTCTCTGTGTTTTCACCTGGCGTGGAACGATTTGGGCCAAAACCAGGCTGGTTTTTGGTGTGTTTAGTAGCAAATCGATTGGCTCCGTGACGACCTGATTTTCTTCGCTGTGCAGGTGTCATGGTTTCCAAATCTTCAGCGGGAACTAAGCAGTTTGCCTTATCACCGATAAGGTGCGGTTTGCCCATACTGATCAAGGCTTCACGAATGATTTTCCAGTTATCTGGATCATGGTATCGCAACAGGGCTTTATGTAAACGACGCTGGCGATCGCCTTTTGGTACCGTGACATCTTCGCGCTTTTTGTATTTAACGCGCTTCAAAGGGTTTGTCTCTGAGTAGTACATTGATGTGGCGTTACACATAGGCGATGGGTAGAAGTTCTGTACTTGATCGCATTCGTAATTGTGTTTTTTCAACCACATCGCAAGGTTAAGCATATCTTCATCTTCAGTGCCAGGATGAGCAGAGATAAAGTAAGGAATGAGATATTGTTTCTTGCCTGCTTCAGCACTGTATTTCTCGAACATCTCTTTGAAACGGTCGTAGGTGCCCATTCCTGGCTTCATCATGAGGTCCAGAGGGCCTTTTTCAGTATGTTCTGGAGCAATCTTTAAGTAACCGCCAACGTGGTGAGTCACAAGCTCACGAACGTATTCTGGAGATTCAATCGCTAGATCGTAACGAACACCGGACGCGATCATGATCTTCTTAACGCCTGGTACTTTTCTCGCTGAGCGATAAAGATCGATAGTGTGCTGGTGGTCTGTGTTCAGTTTTTCACAGATCTTCGGGAACACACATGAAGGGCGACGACAGTTAATTTCCGCTTTCGGGTCTGAACACCCTAAGCGATACATGTTGGCTGTTGGGCCACCCAGATCGGATATTGTCCCAGTAAATCCAGGCACTTTCTCTTTAATATCTTCGATTTCATCCAAGATCGATTCTTTCGAACGGTTCTGAATGATACGACCTTCATGCTCGGTAATAGAGCAGAATGAGCAACCGCCAAAACAACCACGCATAATGTTGACGGAGGTTTTAATCATATCGTAGGCGGGTATCTTTGCCTTACCGTACATAGGATGCGGAACGCGTTTATATGAAAGACCAAATACGTAATCCATCTCTTCTGTAGAGAGGGGAATCGGTGCCTGGTTAACCCAAAGCTCGCGATCACCATGGCGTTGTATCAGGGCTCGACCAGAATATGGATTAGTTTCTAAATGAAGAATACGGCTGGCATGTGCGTACAAGATTCGGTCGTTGTTCAGTTTCTCAAACGCAGGGATACGAACCGCGGTTGTTTTGGCATCGTGTCGAGAAGGACGAATGGTAATAGGTTGAGCCTTTACTGCTTCTTTTTCATCTTTTTTGGTGTCACACTGCGTTTCAACTTCATACGGGTTAACCGGAACATACGCTTTATTCGGTTTTTCAATTCGCGAAGAATCGATGATCTTAAAGCCTTCAGGGGCTGCCGCAATGTTAACTGCTGTACCACGAATATTGGTCATGGTACTCATGTCTTCACCATCAGCAAGACGGTGAGCAACTTCCACTAAAGCACGTTCAGCGTTACCAAACAGTAGAATATCCGCTTTTGCATCAAACAAAACAGAGCGACGCACTTTATCTGACCAATAATCGTAATGGGCGACACGGCGCAAACTGGCTTCAATACCACCAAGAATAATCGGAGTGCCTTTATAAGCTTCGCGACAGCGCTGAGAGTAAACGAGAGTGGCGCGGTCAGGGCGTTTGCCGCCTTCGTTATTTGGCGTGTAGGCATCATCGTGGCGTAGCTTACGGTCAGACGTGTATCGATTAATCATTGAATCCATATTACCGGCTGTAATACCAAAAAAGAGATTTGGTTTGCCGAGTGCCATGAACGCATCTTTATTGTTCCAAGCGGGTTGAGAAATAATACCGACACGAAACCCTTGGGCCTCAAGCAATCGGCCAATAATCGCCATACCAAAGCTAGGGTGGTCAACGTAGGCATCTCCGGTAACGATGATAATGTCACAGCTATCCCAACCAAGCATATCCATTTCTTTTCTACTAGTAGGAAGAAAAGGAGCCGTTCCAAAACATTCGGCCCAGTACTTTTTGTGTTCAAAGATTGGTGTGATTTTGCTGTGCATATTTTGACCTCTAGAATTGCGAGGGCGAAGTATAGCGAGTTGTTGACTGAGTAGCTAGTTTCGTTGCAATGAAGTGGAAATTATAGGCAAGAATGCAGAAAAAAGTCCCAATTAAACCGCGAGCGATCTATAGTTTCAACTATATTCATAATAGTGACTTAGCGAGTTTTCTATAAACAGGTTCTCTATAAAATGAGTCGGGCAACGTTAACAAAATCAGATGCAACAACCGAGAGTATATCTATGGTTCAAAATAAGAGTACGCTGGATAATGAAGTGTCAGATGTTGGAGTACTCGAGATTGATTCAGTATTCAATGCCTCTGCCGTGTATGAGTGGTATTTGAATTTAGATAAGCGAGAGTTTGTCTTTGATAAAAAAGAACTGGAAGGCTTACTCAACGCGCCCAATTTAATTTCGTCAATGGACGACATTTTGGAATATATGCCGGGAACACAGAGACGTGATTTGAAAGATGCACTGGTGCGAGTTCTTAAAACTGGAGTCAGTGAATACGTTAATTGCACTCTGATGCCCAAAGGAACGGGTTTCATTCAGGTTGAAGTTTACATGGAGAAGCCAGAGAAAAACGCGGTCAGTGGGACATTTCGTCCTTTGATTGGTTTAACGTCAATGAGTGAATTGTGTGAAGTTTTTCAAATATTGTTTGAGAATACGCATCATGGCATCGTCGTCACAGACAGTGAGACTCGAATTTTAACGTGCAATCGCTATTTTGAGCAGTTAAAAGGGTTTAAGCGAAATGAAATGCTGGGATTAAAAGCCAATATATTTAATGCAGGCAAATATCCCGACGAATTTTACCAAGATATGTGGCGAGACATTCACGAAAAAGGTTCTTGGGGCGGCAGTATTTTAAGCCGTACTGCTGCGGGATTAACGGTACCTCAAGATCTCACCGTCCAAAAGGTCACCTTTAGTGATAATAAAGTTTATTACCTAGGGATCGTCGTCGATTTATCGAATCAATTGTATCGAATTGCCGATAAAGGATTAGGCGGGGTTGAGCTTTTAACTCAACTGCCGACTAAAGATCGGTTTGTTAAACTGCTAGAAGAGCTGTGTTCTTCGGATACGATCGATAGCCGAAAAGTGGTGATTGCGATGCAGCCGACTTTTGGCGAGGAAACCATTCTGGAAAATAGGCAGTTGTTTTCCGATATGTTGTCTCGCAGCCGTTACAGCAGTTTGGCTGGATACCTTTCAAATGGTGTCTTTGTTGTTTGCGTTGAAAGCCCTTCACAGAAAAAAATAAGCCCACAACGTGCATTAATGAAATCGATTAGCCAGTTTTTCCAAGAAGTTAAATTGGAAGGCGAACAAAACATACATGAATATGTGGTTAGCGGACGAATTGGGGTATCCATAATTGGTTATGATACCGATGTCCCTAAACGAGCCATTTCTCATGCGATGCAAGCGATGATGGATAGCAAGCCTAGTGGTCAAACGAGCATTTCGTTTTACCACAGTAAAACTCATAAAGAGCTGGAAAGAAAAAAAATACTCGAAGAGATTGTTCGAGAATCGATAGCGAACCATAAACTTCATGTACATTACCAACCGATTATTGACGCCAACACCTGGCAGATAGCCAAGTTTGAAGCATTGTGCCGCTTCACCCCAATACCCAATCTGGACTTTACGACCCAAGAAATGGTCAATATTGCTGAAGATCTTGAGCTTGTACCAAAGCTGGACAGCGCTGTTGGAATGATTGCTTTAGGTGATCTGAGTAAAATCCGAGCCGTTTGTGGTGATAAGGTTGGGCTAACGATCAACCGTTCACTCAATACGAACTTGGGAACGGAACAGGTGTTGAAAGAAACATCGGAGATGCTTGAACACTACGCTGATGGTTTTGAATCAATAACCATTGAGCTCACTGAAAGTGCCTATTTTGAGAGTAGCCCTAGCCAGGGTAAAGCTTTGCAGGCTCTTCGTGCAAGTGGTGTGCAAATCGCCATTGATGATTTCGGCACAGGGTATTCTTCATTCAACTACTTGCGCGAGAGGCATTTTGACATTCTGAAAATCGATCGTGAGTTTGTTCGAGAGATAACAAAAGGGTCAGGGCAATACCATATAGTAAAAATGATCACAGAACTCTCTCACACCTTAGGTATCAAGGTGGTGGCCGAGGGAGTGGAAACCTTGGCGGAGTTAAGTGTGCTTAAGGCTCTAGGGGTCGACTATATGCAGGGCTATCTATTTTCTAAACCGGTTGCTATCGGAAACATTACATACGCGCTCGATTACCAAGTGGCGTTAGCGTCGGAGTTAGAAGGTTTTAGAAATACACAACAAAAACTGACGTTGCTTAATCTGGCGACTGATGCAGGGACGTTAGACCCAAGTACACCGCTTGTTGAGGTCAATAAAAGGCTTCAAAGTTCTCCTTCGCTAACCTTGCCCGTTATTGTGAACAAGAAATGCGTGGGTTTGGTGTCAAAGCTTGAGGTGAATTTACACCTAACACCTCAAATGGGGACGGAGTTAGAGAGTAACCGTGAGGCCGCCATTTGGCATCGTCCTGTGAATCAGTTAATGAGAACTGGATTTTCAAGGTTGGATCATCGTTCGTCTCTTTTAGATTTAGAACGCTATATTGAAGAACAACTGCCATTTCCTTGGGTACTCGTGGATGAACAGGGGGGCTACAAAGGGATTTTAGAGTCAGAAGCCGCCATGAATTATCTACTACAGAAACATTGACCCCTGCACAACTTAGCTCTGGTGTGACAAATAAGGCATCAATAGCGGTTTGTGAATGATTGCGGTTAGTGAATGGGTTTAGGTCTGTTATCATCCTCTGCTAATTATTGAACCTTCGATTTTTAACCGTGGATATTATGATCAATCACTTAATTTCTCTTTTTCCAGCGATGCTTCTTGGGGCACAGCTTGTACTGACACTCATTTTAGTGAAAGGGGACATTTGCCCAGGCCAGCGTGGGCGTATTCATAAAATGCTACCAGCGATAGGGGTACTATGGTTAGCGACTGCTTCTTTGAAAATCGAAGCATTTATGGTGGTTTTTGCGATATTCTATTTTTATTCTCGTGTTCAAACGGGCAAAACACGTGATGCTGGTCCTATTTGGTTGCTATTTCTCGCGAATGGCTTTGCCTTGTCGTTTGTGGGAATTCAAATTGTTCAGCAAGTGAGTGTGTCTCAATCTCTTACTTACTTTGTTCTGATTTTTTTGCTTGGTGCAAGTTTCTCTCACTTATTATTGACCATTGCTCGAACACGTTTACAAGCGTTCCATCGAATCTTACCTGTGACCGTAGTGATTGCCGCAATGATGTTCACCGGGTGTGTCTTAGCGAGTATTTATCAGTTCCATGAGTCACAGTTGGCGCTATTATTGACACCGCTCGTTACTAGTTTTCTATTTGTGTTGATTGGGGTGGTGGTTTCGTGTTGGCATTTATTGGTGACTCGCGCACCAGAAAAAATTCAGATAGGTCTGGGGTTGCTGTTATTGTTATGCTCCGCGACCATTTCATCTCAAATCATGGTGATTTAGAAGAGGATCACTTTTTAACTAAGAAATCACAGTGATACTATGAATAACAACTATGCTTTAAGCAAGGTTGCGTAAGTAAGATATGCGCCTTGAGTAAAGCTTGTATTGGTAAACGTTTAGCTCTTACTTTTTATCTCTTTATCTTTACCCCTGAGAAGTTTAACTCTCGCAATAAAGGAGAATAATGATGGATCTTAGCAATATTACTCGTCTCGATAACGCCATCCTTCTGGGTATCGTTAACGAAAAGCTGCGATTAGAATGTGACAGCTTTGACGAGTTGGTCAGCACGTATGAAATGGATGTGGAAAGCCTAATCGGTAAGCTGGATGTATTAGGTTATCAATATGATCCATTAACCAATCAGTTTAAAGCATACCAACGTTAAGCGCATTTCCTTGTTTGACGAGGAAATGCGCACATAAACAATGATATATCAGCCATTTCTTTTAAGCCATCTTGATCCCATCAAGGTGGCTTTTACATTGAAGTTTGGCGGTCGAAAAGAAGGCTTGTAAGTAGCGCTTATCTTTCTCGGAATTTCGCGTGGCGGCAAACAGCCTGCGCCAGAGGCCTTTGCCTAGAGGTTTACTGCTGATTAACCCTTGTCTTGAAAACTCGCTAATTGCCCAGTTGGGTAGAGCAGCAACTCCTAGCCCTGCAGACACCATTTGAACTAGCATCAAGGTGTTATCGGCTTGCTTCCATTTCTGAGGCTCCACACCTGCGGGTTGCAAAAAATGTTTTACGATATCAAGGCGCTGTTTCTGCACCGGGTAAGAGAGCATGGTTTGATCCATGATATCTTCCGGCTCGATACACTCCTTTGTTGAGAGCGGATGAGTGGTTGCGGTGATAAGACGCATTTCAAAATCAAACAAGGGTTCATAGTGGACTTCAGATCGGGGTTGAATGTCTGAGGTAATAACAAGATCGAGCTCACCAGCCATCAAGGCAGGTAAGGGCTCAAAGCCAAATCCTGATGAAAAATCAAGGGCGACACTTGGCCAAGCGAGTTGGTACTCTTTGAGAGCAGGCATAAGCCACTGAAAACAGGAGTGGCATTCGATGGCCATGTGCAATCGTCCATTCACATCTTCTTTCAAACTGGCAATTTCATTTTCTGCTTGAGCGAGTTTCGGCAATACCTCATTGGCCACTTTAAGTAAAATTTCCCCTTCGGACGTGAATTTCACTGGTCGCGTTTTACGCAAAAAGAGCTGCCCACCGATTCTGGATTCGAGATCTTTTATTTGATGAGACAGCGCCGATTGAGTCAGGTGCAGTGCGGTGGCGGTGGCGGTTAATGACCCGGTCTCTCTTAATGAGGTCAGAGTGCGTAAATGTTTTAGCTCAATCATGAGTTCCTCTCATCTTCCTAGAAGCTTCATTAGCTTCTCTAATCTACCCATTAATATTAGATGTGTAAACATCTAGATGGCTATTTGGTTGAATGTTCATGAATATTATTAATAAACAAGGTGAATAAATGGAGATTGTTCATATTGATGAAAAACGAGATAGTTTGGCCATCTAGAGCTCTTTAGTAATCATGACTAACTAGCTTAAGAATTATTGGCGCAGAACCGTAATCATCAGAAGGACTAGGGAAATGACAGCAGCAACCACCACAACACATATATTAGGCTACCCACGTATCGGCGAAAAAAGAGAGCTAAAATTTGCATTGGAACAATACTGGCGTGGAGAAATAGATCAAAAATCACTCAAAGAGGTAGGTTCAACCCTGCGTAAAAAGCATTGGCAGTTGCAAGATAATGCAAAGCTGAGCTTTACTACCGCGGGGGATTTTGCTTGGTATGACCATGTGTTAACGACAACACTGTTATTGGGTCATACACCAAAGCGTCATCGAGATGGCTTCCCCGATTTAGACACATTATTTAAAGTCGGCCGGGGTCAATCCCAAGAGAGTTGTGGGTGCAGCAGTACGGGAGCGAGTCACGGCAACGCTGCTTCAGACATGACCAAGTGGTTCAACACCAATTACCACTATATCGTTCCAGAATTCAGCCAAGATGACAGTTTTGAAGTCAGTTGGCCGCAACTATTCGAAGAAGTGAATGAAGCTATTAAAGCGGGGCATAAAGTCAAACCCGTTCTACTTGGTCCACTGAGTTATCTATATTTAGGAAAAGAAGTCGAGCAGGGCTTTGATCGTCTGACATTGCTGCCTCGTTTATTGACCGCTTACCAAGCCATTCTCTCAAAACTTGCGAGCTTAGGTGTGGAGTGGGTACAGATTGATGAACCTATTTTGTCCTTAGAGCTGGAAGATAAGTGGCTTGATTCATTCAAACTTGCCTACCAAGTGCTTCAAAGTGATGTGAAGCTGCTACTCACGACGTATTTTGATTCAGTAGTCGATACGATTGACAAGATTGTGCAACTACCAGTACAAGGTTTACACATCGACTTAGCGGCTGCACCAGAGCAATTAGATCGGGTTGTTTCAAAACTACCTCAAGACTGGATATTGTCTGCGGGTGTGATTAATGGTCGGAATGTTTGGCGCGCAGATTTAAGCGCTTGGGCTGAACGCTTGAAGCCAGTGAAAGACAAACTGGCTGAACGGTTATGGATTGGCACATCGTGTTCATTGCTGCATAGCCCAGTTGATCTGGAGTTAGAAGAGGATCTAAGTGCAGAAGTGAAGTCGTGGTTTGCTTTTGCTAAACAAAAAGTTGAAGAAGTTGCGTTGCTCGCGGCTGCTATCGATGGCGATGGTAGAGCGATTATAGCGTGTGAGAAATACAGCCAACCTATTGTTGCAAGGCTCTCATCAAGCCAGGTGAATAAGCTTCAAGTTGAAGCGCGTATTAACAGTATTACCAAGGCATTATCAGAGCGAAGTGAGCAATATGTAACACGCGCTAAGCATCAATCAACTGTACTTGGGTTACCTTTATTGCCGACAACAACGATTGGTTCGTTTCCGCAAACGGGTGAAATTCGAGCTCAGAGAAGTGCATATAAGCAAGGCCTTCTAACCGAATCCCAATATAATGAAGCGTTAAAAGGGCATATTGCCGATGCCGTGAAACGCCAAGAAGCCCTAGATTTGGACGTACTGGTGCACGGTGAAGCCGAACGTAATGATATGGTGGAATATTTCGCAGAGCACCTTTCAGGTTTTCAAACGACTCAATTTGGTTGGGTACAAAGCTATGGGTCACGCTGCGTGAAACCGGCGATTGTTGTTGCTGATATTGAGCGCGAAAAGCCAATCAGCGTGGATTGGACCACCTATGCACAATCTCTGACTTCTAAACACATGAAAGGCATGCTGACAGGCCCAGTAACGATACTGTGTTGGACATTCCCTCGAGAAGACATCTCCCGTAAAAAAATTGCCCAGCAGCTTGCTTTTGCTCTTAGAGATGAAGTTTCTGACTTGCAAAATTCAGGCATTAATATTATTCAAATAGATGAGCCTGCGATTCGTGAAGGTTTGCCGCTGAAAAAGAGAGATCATAAGCAGTACTTAGAGTGGGCGGTGGACGCATTTAAGATTTCAGCGGCCAGTGCGAGACCAGAAACACAAATTCACACGCATATGTGTTACAGCGAATTCAATGAAATTATTGATTCCGTCGCGGCGCTTGATGCGGATGTTATTACCATTGAAACCTCTCGCTCGAATATGGAATTATTACGCGCTTTTGAAGAGTTCAACTACCCCAATGAAATTGGACCAGGAGTGTATGACATTCATTCGCCAAATATTCCATCAGAAGCGTGGATTCAAGACCTACTAAGAAAAGCAGCAGAGAAAATCCCAGCGAGCCGTTTATGGGTTAATCCAGATTGTGGGTTGAAAACGCGTAACTGGACAGAAACAGAGCAAGCCTTAACCAATCTGGTTTCAGCGGCAAAATCGTTAAGAAAAGAATGGAAGGAACGAGAAATAGCTTAGCGAGTAAACACAATAAGGTAGAACAGTCTTCGATAAAAAAATGCCGCTATGGTAGCGGCATTTTGTTTATGTATCGTTTAATTGTCCGACGAAGTTTTTCTTTAGAGCGATGTTCTAAGTGCTAAGTTCGGACTAAAGGTAGACTATTTAGCGAAGTTGACAATAGGGAAGCATTTGAAGAACCCATTATCAGCACAGTTAATGATACCGATTTGAACGCCTTCAATTTTCGCTGTTTTGTTGAAAAAGCCAAATTGAACGGTTGAAGTATCAGAAAGGTTTGCTGCACCAATATCAACCAGCGTATTGCCCTCTGAATAGTTAACAAAACTAATGTTCGCGCCTTTAACATCGTTGGTTAAGTTGACAGCACCAATGTTTGCGCCAAGCGTTGAACCAGTATTCCAGTTAAAAAAGCCTAAAGATGCGCCTGTCATAGATTCGTTGACTTTAGAAGCGCCAAAAAAACCCAGGTTAACACCCGTTGTATTGTTCGTTTCAGAAAGGCCAACAATAGCCAAATCAACTCCTTTAAGGTCATCGACTTTACCGTAAAGAGCAGCAACACGTACACCACCAACCGCTTGCTCATCGGGTGCATTAAAATTATTAATCGATGAGAACATCACAGGCGTAGAAGCAAAAGCGACAGATGATGCAAGTGCAGCGGTAACAGCGAGTGCAGAAATGATTTTTTTCATGGAAACTCCAGCGGGTTCTTACTATTTCTCAAGTGTTTGAGGTAACAAAGAGTATATATGTGATCTGAATCGCATACTGTATATGTGTGATATAGAATATGCAAGCTTCAATTGCTGCTAGTCTGAATGCGTATCACGGTGAAAAGATAAAAATCATCATATCAAGATATGGCATTTTTGAGCAGTGTGGTCGATCTAACATCACCGGGGTCACCGGTATTTCAATCTACTGGCACGTACTATTGTCGATGTATTGGTCAATCATGAGCTGGCCTCGACTGTTGCGCATTTGTATACGGTAGCTAACGCCCACTTCGAGATTACTTTTGACATCGGGGTCACTGCAATAGCTGTCTACACTCATTTTCATGACTTGTTGAGTGGGTTTTGCACCAGGAGCATCATCGTTGTAAACCATCATTATTTCGATGGTTGTACCCTTTGCTCTCGCTTGCATGATTGACAGAGGACCATACTCCAAAGGTAGCTCCGAGCTCAAAACACTGGCTCGGTTTTGGGCTAAGAGTTCAAGGTTTCTTTGTTGATTAGCATTAGAAGAGCAGCCAAATAACATCAAAGAAGCCAAAGCACCAATGATAACTTTACGCATATTAAAATACTTTCTTAAATGGTTTAACGATGACATTGGCATAAACACCAGCCTCTATGTAAGGGTCTGCATCCGCCCATTGCTGCGCATCTTGCAGTGAATTAAATTCTGCGATTACCGTCGACCCTGTGAAGCCGGCTTCCGCTGGATTGTCGGAATCAATCGCTGGCATTGGACCTGCCGTCAGCAAGCGACCTTCCTCTTTTAAACTCTCTAGCCTGGCTAAGTGCTGTGGGCGAACAGAAAGTCGTTTTTCGAGTGAGTTTTCAATATCTGTTGAAAAAATTACGTACCACATGGCTATATCCTTATAATATTTAGCGAGTTTGTTGAATGATTCGGTTCATTCTCTGAAAAGTAATGTACTGACTTTAGCAGGTTTCTTCAGCAATAATATAACCTTAATGTGAGCTTAGGGCTGCTGAATTAAACGAGGTTTACCATTTTGATCGATTGCTACGTAATTGAACGTGGCTTCGCACACTTGAAAACGTTCACCGACACCATCTTCTTTAACAGGCTTGACCCATACGTCTAGTTTAATGGACATCGAAGTCCTGCCAATTTTTTTACATTCACCATAACAACACACTACATCGCCCACTTTCACGGGTTTCTTAAAGGTAATGCTGGATACGGAAACGGTAACAATACGGCCTGAAGAAATTTCTTTAGCTAGGATACCACCGGCTAAATCGAGTTGAGACATTATCCAACCGCCAAAAATATCACCATTAGCGTTGGTGTCTGCGGGCATTGCGAGGGTTCTTAATAACAGTTGCCCTTTTGGGGCATTCACTTCATGAGTCATAGGTATTCCAAAAAACAAAACAGCGACCAGAGAGGTCGCTGAGAACAGTTATTCAGGCATTGTAGCAAATAGAGATTAAGAAAGTGGCGTTATAATTCTGAAGAGTGATTTTCCATTATTGGATTGGCCTGCCGTCGCGTGAATTCAACCAAAGAAAAAACAATGCAATAACCAATAACCAATAACCAATAACCAAGGCACAATAAATACAAGGAATAATAAAACTAGGGATAACTGTGTACTCTCCAGCTAGCGAACTATCTTTCTAAACTGGAGGTTTGTTGAGTTGAAACCAGTTGTTTTATATCTTCTAGATACCCTTCGGTTCTTAAATTGTCGACGGCTGACCTTAACTCTTCATCGCTCATTGAAAAACAACAGGACTTTCCTGTCATGACATTTAAGTATTCGTGGTATTCCGCCTCAGTAAAATGACCAATGCGATCCACAAGCAGCGTTTTTATTCCGTGATGAATTAATCCGTAGTATGTGTGTCGATGAATATCCATAGTGATTGCTCCTAATCTAAATCGGCGCGGAGGGCTTTTGTTAGCCAAAAAATTGCCACCGCATCGTTGTTAGAAAATGAAGCATATTAAATGCCAACTAATGGATCGATTGAGTTTCCTTATCTTTATTCAGCCATTTGAGTACTTTTTCTTTTAATGCATCTTGTCCGGTTGGCTTAGTCAAATGATCATCCATTAGGCGAGCAATCAGAGACAGTTCTTTGGCGCCAGACTCTCCAGACAGAGCGATGATAGGGGTTGCGGGGGATATTTTCTTTAGCTCAATCGAAGCCTCAAAGCCATTCATGATAGGCATTTGCACGTCCATGATCACAAGATCAATAGGGTTAGTGTTAAAGATATCAATGGCGGTTTTTCCGTTGTTGGCTTGAATGACGTTGAACCCCATGTTCAGCTGTTCAAGATAAAGAGTGACTAAAGCTCGTTGAACTTCCTTATCATCAACAACTAAAATATGTTTATTGGAAACCTTACTCACATCAACGCGATGTTTTTTGTCGGTATTTTTAACCACACCGCTCGTCTTTCTTTCATTGATTGGTGGAGGGCTTACCGCGGGAAATATGAGGTGAAACTCAGTGAATTCACCCAGTTTAGAATGGCATCGAATGGTGCCACCAAAGGAAGTCATGACTCGTTGACAGTAGCTCAGGCCCAGCCCACTGCCACCACTTTTATTGTGTGAGAAAAAGTCGTTAAAAATTTGGCTCTGTATCTTGTCAGAAATACCTGGCCCAGAATCTCGTATGACCACGGTCGCTTGATTTTCGTGTTGTGACGCTGAAATAGTAATTTGACTATCAGGATAAGAATCAAAATAGTAAATCGCGTTTCGTAATAGATTAAAAATAACAAAGTTAAACAGAGTGTCATTTACTTTTACGTAAAAATCACCGTCTATCCGCAGATCAACACGCTCTCGATGATTAGGGTGTTCAAACCCGTATTGTTCCAACGAGCCTTTAAGAAGCTGTGTGATGGAGTAGGAGGAGGATGGCTCATCGTCCAAAGAGGCGCTGTTCACCTCGCGTAGTATGATATCAATCAGTTGTTTGCCACGTTCAACGGCGTTTCTTCCGTTTTCTATCTCTTTTTCAAGCTCTACAACTTGCGAACCACGTGCAATATGTGAACTGAGCGCTTCGAAATGCAGTAATACTTGAGCTAAAGGGTTTCTCATTTCATGGGCAATGGTATTCGCAAGTGCTTGAGATTGTCGAATTTTGCACTCCATATTGATATAGCCTTGAGCCTTTTTAAGCATTCCTTGCAAGGCCAGTATCTCTTCTTGTGAAAATAAACGTCCGCTGATTTTATGGGTGGAAATCAGGAAGTGAGAGACATCTTGTCTGTCGTCATAGAGTGGCAGCATCATGGCCACATCGGT
>NZ_JBNGCJ010000328.1:0-1054 GCF_049974785.1 Vibrio genomosp. F10 str. 9ZD137 | reverse complement strand
ACCCGCTCTTCCGATCTAGAACCCGTCCCTGTTTTTGCTACGTCCATATTGATCATTGCACTCGAACTGATCATGATTTCCGATAAAGGCTTGCATTTCTTTCGCCAGCCTCCCGAAGGGCATGATTTAGGTGAGTTAATGAATTACACCGATATTTTTAGTGCCTTTTCATCACCGATTATCATTTTATTTATGGGGGGGTTCGCCTTAGCCATTGCAGCGTCCAAGTATGAACTGGACAACAACTTAGCCCGAGTTCTACTCAAACCTTTTGGTACTCAACCTAAGTTCATCATGCTCGGTTTAATGTTGATTACTGCGGTCTTTTCTATGTTTATGTCTAATACCGCAACGACAGTCATGATGCTGGCGCTTCTCGGCCCCATTGTTGCTTCTGCGCCTAAAGGTGATTTGGGCATTAAAGCTCTGGTTCTTTGTATCCCTATCGCAGCCAATACGGGGGGCATCGCAACACCCATAGGCACCCCACCAAACGCCATAGCCCTGCAATATTTGACCGGAGAAAACAGTATCGATTTTCTTTCGTGGATGATGATGGGCCTACCTTTTGTTGTTATTCAATTGACCTTTGCTTGGTTTCTCCTACAAAAACTGTTTCCATCGCAGCAACAACAAATGATCTTAAAGCTAAATGGAAAGTTTAAAACCAGCTGGCGAGCCATCACGGTCTACGTAACATTTGGCATGACCATCTTACTTTGGATGACAACCAAAGTGCATGGCATGAATACGTATGTGGTGTCTATCATCCCCCTTGCAGTATTTACCTTGACTGGGATTATGGGGAAAGAGGAGCTAAAGCAGATTAACTGGGATGTCCTATGGCTGGTCGCCGGTGGTATCGCTATTGGGATTGGTCTTGATAAAACAGGGTTAGCAGTTGCTCTTGCCCATGCTATTGACTACGAATCTCTCTCTCCTGTTGCTGTAGTATTGACTCTTTCAGTGGTCTGCTGGTTAATGGCCAACTTCATGTCCAATACTGCCACCGCAAACTTACTGATGCCAATTGCCGCCGCCATTGGTGCTTCAA
>NZ_JBNGCJ010000327.1:0-9094 GCF_049974785.1 Vibrio genomosp. F10 str. 9ZD137 | reverse complement strand
CTAACCGCAAATTCGCTAGCGAACCTCCCGCCCCCTTTCTTTGAGATCTATCCTTACCTCATATCCAATTCACACACCCGCTTGATGCTCAGCACGAGCTCTTTTGTCATGCGTTATTTCTCACATCTCATGGCTGTGAGCACACGGTATATGACCGGTAGAGGCATGCTCTATAAATCGCTGCCAGAAGGAAATATAGCCATTTTAATCGAGAAAATGATTATAACTTATAACACAAGTGAATAGAAAAATAGGCCAAAATAAATCGAATGAAACTAATCAATTATAAACGTTTAATTATCAATTGATATAGATAGTGCCAAATTAGAAAGGGTTAATGATGAAACATCGTGTTTACTTGTGGCTATTGTTTTTTTGGTCAATATAGCTAAGTAATCGAATACTAATACAAATCAAGCATCAAATAAATACTATTTTGGAAGCGATGTCAAATTAGTGTAAATATATCGTGTCAAATTAGGATGGCAACTATATGAAGAATATATCGAATTTATCGGAATTATTAATCCACTTTGAAGCGATCTACCGTTACGATGGCCTGCGAGCCGCTGCATTTAAGACGGGCATACCATTGTGTCGATTGTCTCGGTCACTGAATGATCTAGAGACCATTGTTAAAAAGAAACTATTTTATTCGGATAAAAACGAATTTAAGCCCACACGAGAAGGCGGGCGCCTGTATCATGAGGTTGATACAAACTCGATGCTCATTAATTTATCTCATCAATTGAATGAATATATGAACCATGAAAGCATCAAAGCCTGTGTATTACCTCAAATAAAAATGAATCTAAGTGGTGAAATTATCTCGAATTATTATGACTACAGAAAAGATTCAGGGAGAGTCTTGTCAGTCACAATAACGAGTGAGTATTTTAATGAGCGGGAAATGTACAGTCAACTTCGAGCGTGTGATCTAGACATTGTGTTGTCGTATTACAAATTTGACTCTATCGCTGTGGAAAACAAGCAACTGTATATTGATGAGTATTCATTTTATCAAATCAACAATGATAGTAACAAAATAGAATACTTGGCCATGCTTGATCTAGGCAATACGAGTAATGATAATTTCATTGTTGATTTTATTGATCAGTGCTGTGATAGCGAATGTACAGTGAAATCTCTACCTAGGTTAATTCTTCCCGATATTGATAGCTTACTAAAAGTGGCAAAAGAATTGCCGCTCATTGTGCTTCTAAACAAAGCGTCGATTAGAAAATTTGTTAATTCGGGTGTTGATTTAAAAAAGATAAACAAAATAGGTACGTTAGAGCTCCCTGTTTATATTTCATACCATAAGATGAACCCTAAAAAGAAAATGATCAATATGGTGTCTGAGACATACCTGAACCTCTTGAAAGAGGAAGATGTTGACTTAGAGTGCTTGCCTGTTTAAGGAAAACAAGCTGCGTATATTAACCGCTGCGTACATTAACCTAGGTGAGCATTGGTCGTATCTATAACCGGAAAGTATTATGAATAAGAACCAGTTAAGACTCGTACTGAGAGAGCCAACAGTCAATCAGTATAATTTATTGAGGCAATCTGTTGGCTGGGAATCGATAGAAAAATATCGAGCTAATTTGGCGTTGAAGAATTCTTTACTTTCAATTTGCGCTCTTTATGAAGATGAACTTATCGGTATAGGCCGAGTCGTTGGCGATGGTGCTTTGTACTTTTATGTTCAAGATATTATCGTTAGCCCTAAATACCAAAATCAAGGCGTAGGTAAACAAATAATGGAAAATATTATGTCTAATATCAATAAATTGGCAAAACAAAAGTCGGGTGCATTTATCGGTTTAATGTGTGGCAAAGACGTTGCCCCTTTTTATGCGAAGTTCGACTTTAAACTTCAGTCAGAAGATGTCCCATTTATGAATATTTGGAAAAAGGTAGACCGTTAACCTTATAGAGTTAGTTATCGATAAGGTAATAAATATCTTTCAAAAATATTACTGTTAATAGTTAATAGTTAATAGTTAATAGTTAAGTAGGTAAGAATAATGAATAAAAATGTATCTATTATTATATGCGGATTTCATAGGCATCATGCAGTCAATATGCTCGATGAAGTGCGCGAAAACGCGAAAAATAATCACATGTCGATCATCAATGAAACTTGGGTCCCTGGCGCTATGGAGGTGCCATTGGCCCTTTCAAGAGAGCTTTCACAGGTGAATATCGATGGCGCGATAGTGCTCGGTATCATCGAAAAAGGCGAGACAAAACATGGCCTGGTGATGGCAAATGCAGTTATGGGTGGTGTTATTCAACTTCAGTTAGAGTACATGAAACCCGTCGGGGTTGGGATACTCGGGCCAGAGATTCACCCCAGCCAGATACCTGGACGGGTGAGGCCTTATGCGTTAGCAGCCAGCGAAGCTTTGTATACTATGTTAACTCGCTAGGCAGCGTTAGTGAGTAGAGGTAGCTAACGAGTTATATGTCACCCGCCAATTCTTTTCGTTTTTCCTAACTTTATTTTTTCCTAACTTTCTTTTTTTAAAATAGGTGTTTGTATCAATTGATTCGATCAAGCGATACTCACATCCCACCTAGAGCCTGTAAAAATTTTGTATATAGCAAGGTTGTTATTCATTCCCCTTAATAATTCCCATTCATACAGCATAAACATTGCCTAATGAACCATCCGTAGATTCTGCCTATATTATCGTTAACAGTAAGTTTCACAGGACAAATTTTACAAAACAAAACAAAGTGTTCAGCTTTGTTTTGTTTTTTTTAATTTTTGTTACAGTTATGTTTTCTTATTTTTAATAAAACAAATGTGACCTAATAATACTAGGAGTAACTTATGTTATTGAACATTAATAAATTAGCTATGGAAAAACTAATTATAAAAACGTTAGTAGTATTACTTTCTTTTGTGTCTTTTGTATCATTTTCTAATGACCTAAATACGTTTGGGTTTGATGATCCTGAAAAAGCAAATATTACATTAATAACAGGTTCTGGAGGTTCATATGCCACTATTTATTCTAATGGAAGGAATCAAGTTGTTTTAAAAGCCGTATATGAAAATATCCCTACTGGTCATACATTAAAACATATTTCTCTTAAAGAGCTTTATACTGGTAGTGATCTTGGTGCTGGTTGGGAGATCAGTAAAGTCAGCAAAGGCTTCTTGTCTTATGGTTCTTATCCTCTACGAGATAAAAGCCCAGTAGATGAAGGGACCGGTGTCGAGGCGTTTTTAATATCAACCACTCGTGATGACACTATCAAAGTATGTGTTGAAATGACCACAATGACCGAGATAGGTGTGGAAGAAAAAGTAACAACTTGTGATGGTACCGTTAATTTAGGTGCTGTAAAGGCGCTGTCGCGTTGTTTTTTACTGAACCAGGAAGTGAGGAAAATAGGCTGTGGAATACCGTGTCATTTTTAACGGGTACTACCTCCCTTTATACGTTAAATACACAGAATCATCTGAAACATTTTAATAAGGTACCCGTTTGGGAAAAATATGGTATATCCCAAGGTGTGTGGGGAAATGTGAGTAAATATAATGCGATGAATAGTAGTCAGCTCCACTTCTAAGAATAATTTTAATTATCGAATAAAGCTCCTCTCTCGAAAGGAGAGCCATTTTATAAGTAAACAAAGTGTTTGATTATATTTTATTGGGTTTTAATTTGTAGCTAATTTTAATGCTCGTTATTAACCGGAGGATGTCTATTTAAATGAGTTGTTGTATTTTTAAGTAACTATTTTAGTAGACATTAAAGGATCAGACTTAGTATCAAGTCTACATTGAGATACTTAGCGGGATTATTTTAGTTTAAAACACACTGTTTACTTGTCATTGCCTCGTTATTCTCATGAAATTAAATATTGATCTAATTATAAAGGGTAGATTCAATGAAAACTGCAATGGTGGTAGCGTTAAGCGCAACTTTATCCTTATCTGCAATGGCACATTTAAGCGGAAATGAGAATGAATATTCGAGTACGGTAAAGCCTATTCCTGCGAAAAATTATGTACAAGTCACAAGGCCCAGCTTTAAGCCAGGGTTCATTCGCCATATGGTCCTCTTTGACCTGAAAGATGAGGTCACCGTTGCTGAAAGAAAAGAAATAATTACCAGGTTTCTAGCGTTGAGGGAGTCCACTCGTGACGGTGAGCAATACATACACAATATTGAAGCGGGCAGTCACAACATGAGTCGAGAAGGACAAGGAAAGGGCTATGATCTTGCTTTTGTCGTGAGCTTTTTGTCTCAAGGGGATCTCAATTATTACGTTGGAACACCAGCAATCAATTCTCCTGCGTTTTTTGATAAAAACCATCAAAAATTTAAAGAATTCGTAGGACCTTACTTGAAGGTCGAAAAAAATCCAGGAGGCAAAGACAAGGTCGGGGTGTTGGTTTTTGATTACACCCTGTAACGGATTGTTGTCATTAACGGGTTCGCTTAAGAAATGCCCGCTCTGCTTTACTCAATAGAGTGGGCGTTGTGTGTTAACGGCCCACTGTGTTGTGCGTGTTAATTTTGAAGCAGACAGAAGACACCAAATAATTGGCTGTGATTATTGTGTAAATACTTGATTCATGAGCGAGTGGAATCGCATGTTTTGACCTGAAGGCGTTTCTTGACGCTTTTGGCGCCATGCATTCTGAAACGTACCAGCAAGTTCTTTGTAGCACAATGGACAGCAAGCATGTTTAGCGGAAAAATGCGATTTTGGGGTTTGTGAAAAAGACTCATTGTGCTCTTTACACCACAGTAACACAGGCGTACGGCTGTTCAAGTAGTGGACTTCATTATAACCAAAGCGGTCTCCCCATAGACGACGGGATTTTGCGATAAATTGTGCTTTGGTATCTCTTGGGATTGGCATTGTTTTCTCCAACAAAACGTTTAGTAAATTGCTTGATAGCCGTCCGCCTCAACGAACGTTCACCTTAATGAGCAAGGGCAAACCGTTTTGCTATTCATTGTGCTCAGAAGGCAGTGCAATATTGGCAAAGCTTGGTATAGATGGAAATGAAACGGTGTGTTTACTAGGCGCTTGCTATAGAGTGTCATTGATGCTGGAGAGTGATTTAATGCGAATAAAAAACTTCAAGTGCTTTGAATATAAAGGAAAAGTAGAAAACAAAAAAAAGCCCGTAGGGGTTACGGGCAAAATACAGGACATGATAAGCTTGCTAGAGGTTACACAAGCTATAAAACAGACTGCACTGCACTGCACTGCATTGCATTGACATGGCAGCCAGCAATCAACCTGTATTGATAAAGCTATCACCGATTAAACAAAAACACGATCAGACACTCTGTTTAAGAAATGTATTTATGGTTCAGGTGATGTTAATCGATATTTGATGCTTGAGAATTTGGGTATTTGTAGTGCGACTAAAAATCAAAAGAAAGGCTGAAATCCCAGTAATTCCAATCCGAATTGTTTAAATCAAAGTGGTGCGATAAATACGGTTTGACGCCCCAAAGATTGAGCGTAAATCCCAGGTTGATGTAGCGGTCTGCGTGGTTTGGTGTCTCACGATAGTTATTGTTGATCTTTTTGAATGACAATTTATTGTAGTGCTGTTTATCGTGGCCGTAAGAGGTCGATAAATTTAGCCAATCGTTCACATCGTAGCTTGCGCCAACCAGTTTGTTCAAATAAATACGTTCTTGCCTAATTTGTGTATCTAGGTGTGAAATTGAGAGATTTTGTCGATCAATGTACTGAGCGTCAAAATTGGAAAAGAAGACGACGTCTTGGTATTTGAATGCCGAAAATATGCCCATAGTATATACGCCCGTTTTATCGGTGTTTCCACCAACGGAAGCTGACACTTCATTGTATACGGTGTCAAATAAGAAGAAGGAGTACCCTAACCCTATATCACCAAATTTGTCTGAGTCGACGGAACCAAATAAACGCCAATCGTCATTAAGGTTGTGTGACGCGTTAAGTGTCAATACGTATTGGTTTGAGTAGTCACCCAAAAAATCACTTTGGCTCATTGTGACGTCAAATGTCTGATTGACAAATTCGACATAGTCAAACTCTTCATTAGAATTTGATTCAGTATGGAATGTGGTATTCGGATCGGCGCTATAGGCGATGTGACTTACAACTAAAGCTGAAAACGGAATAATGAAAAAGAGGATGTTTTGAAAAGCTCTAATAAGCAAAGCAGAAATCTCAGTAAGTGATGTCCCTATTCATGGATAAAATGTAAGCCCCGCATCAAGCAGGGCTCACCGTTCATTTTTCGGTTAGCCGCGAGCGTTCATCACGCGGTTTTTCAGTTGTTGAAGGTTCTTCTTAAAATTAGGGTTTAAACCAATGTGGCTCTTGATGTTGTCGACGGTTTGTTGAGCCACGTCATTCAAGTAAACGCCATCAATTCGACCTGATTCTCTGTCGACTGTGATGTGGATTTCACCGCCTTTAGTTGATTCGATGTGACCGCCGTCTGCGCTGATGTCACCAGTGATGTGATTGATTAGCGTTCCATTTTCGTCGTAGATCTTCACGCCGTCATTGTGCTGGCGCTCGTCAACGATGTAGCCATCAACTTCTTCGTGCGTTGTCATCATCCAAACGTTGTCACCTACTTTAGCTACCTGACGGCCATTGTCAGCGTCTGGCGTTACTTCAATCGGATTGGATGGATTATTGTGAATAGGGTGACCTAAGGTTGGTGTCCATTCAGTAACAAGTGTGTAGTCGCTATCACGAACGTAAACAGTCCCGTTTTCAATGCTCAAGTAGCCATCGATTTCACCGTGAGTTGATACCTGCCACATGTTGTCAGCAATTTGGTCGACTTGACGGCCATTGTCAGCGTCTGGCGCATTTACTACCGGATTAGTTGCATCAATAATAGGCAAGTTACCTGGTAAGTCTGAGTTGTTTGATCCCGACGTGTTACTTGAAGATCCACTCACCAATCCAGCAAATAAGGCGGCAGAAGTTGCCCCTACCATTGCCCAACCACCTTGGCTGTCTTTCTCGTATAAGTGACCATCAACAGCAGCAATCGAACTATTTTGAGCTTCAAGTTTAGCGATAACCGAAGCGTCAATTTCTGCCATTTGAGTATCGATAACAATGCGAGTCTGTTGATTCGCTTTGGCAACATCCACTTGTTGTGCAAATGTACCAAACGAAATCATAGAAAGAATAGACGTAGCTAAAATGGTTTTTTTCATCAATAAGTTTCTCTACAAGTTTGTGTTTATCGTTCATCGATAGACTGGTGAATTTGTGTTTCCGATGAGTAGAGAATAGAGAGAGTTAGATTTTTGAGCCATTCGTAAAAGGGAACATCGCTATTAACCGTTGGTTAAGAGCGATGTGCTTAATGGGAGTGCAATGCACGTTTAGCTCTTCTGCAAATTTTCTAGAATCTGAGTCGTGATGCTAAGTAACCATTGTTGGGTGGAATCGTTTTTATCCTTGATGGAAGAATACACAAGTATGTCTCTTACAAAGTGCTCTTCGTTATCGGCAGGCATCAAGGCTTTCAGGCTAGGGTATCGATCGATATGAATGTAACCTGTAGAAGGAAACAGTATATTCGTCTCTGCGATGGTCTCTAAAATCGCGGACGGAAGTTCAGAACGAAGAACAATATTCGGTTCAAGGGTTTTATCAACCTCTCTAATCACTTTCTCTGCGAACGATTCGGTTAGGTTCCAATCAGCAGCAATGAGGGTTGCGATGGGGTACTGCTGGGCTTCTAAATACGTAATGTAATCGCCTCCCACTGGATGTTCTTTCCTAACATAAATTCGAAAGTGGTCTTTGGTGATGAAGTGACGAGCAATGTCTTTGCGTGAAAGCGAGAGATCGTAGTTGATGCCGAGTTTGACGGTGCCTACAGAAATATCATCAAGAGATGTTTTGGTCCAGTTGACTAAATGAAGCTCAATGTGAGGCGCTTGGAGGTGGATTTCAGTAAATAGGTCTTTTCCTATGGCATGTAATAGAAAAGGTGAGATAGCAATGGTGAGCTTGCCACTTAAGTCACTCGGTGAAAACTCTTGTAATGACTTAATGTTGTTATTCAGCGCATCGAGCGTAGGCGTGATTTTTTGCGCAAGTTTGTCAGAAAAAGGTGTAGGGCTTAATCCTTTAGGGACTTTTAAGAATAATGGGTCATCAAAGTGGTGCCGTAACTTATTGAGAGACTTACTTAATGCAGGAGCCGACACATGGAGGCGAGCTGATGCTTTTTGAAGGTTCTGCTCTTGGTAAATAACTAGAAATATGCGTAACAGATTTAAATCTAAATGAGTGAAGAAGTCTTTAGCCATCCTTGCCTCGTTGTGTCGAATTTAAGAGACGTCGCGACTGAATATAATAGTGCGGCATCACTGTGTTGTTTATTATCTTTATTATCAATTATCTGATTAATATAGCTAAAAACCAATGTAGATGGAAGATACATGATTGAATAATCTAATAATTTCATAAAGTTAAACCCGAAAGAGAATCGACGTTGAAAGTGAATAACGTGATGGGCCAATGATCCGCCCTCTGCGATAGGCTCTCTGTCTGTTTTAAGAAGCTAAAGAGGAAAGAATGAACGCTGCCAAACCGGTTTGATACCGAGCCTTTGCAGCGCTATTTCTTGATAGAAAGTTTTTGGTAAACAGTTTTTACACAAAAGTCTTTACGAACAAACTGCTTTGTCACGAAGCTTGTGACATGTAAGTGATGATTCGTGATGCCAGTGATTCGTGATGCCAGTGATTCGTGATGCCAAGGGTTCTCGATGGCAGTGGTTCTTGATGCAAGTGGCAGTTCTTGTTCCCAAAATAAGCACTACAATTTGAAGCGTCCAACGATTTCAATCAATTGTCGGTTGACGTTATCAATGTCACTTGCTTCATTTAACGCTTGTTTACCGTTGCTGTCTAGTTCAACAACAATGTCGTTGATTGCAGACATATTTCGGCTGAGTTCACGGGTGACGCTGCTTTGTTCTTCGGCTGCGGTGGCTATCTGAGTGCTGAGATCATTAATGTCGTTAACAAATTGGCTCATGGTCTCCAGGCTGTGTACCACTTCGCCAGCCCCTTCTGCC
>NZ_JBNGCJ010000326.1:0-7546 GCF_049974785.1 Vibrio genomosp. F10 str. 9ZD137 | reverse complement strand
AACAAACGTGTAAAACTGATTTTATGCTGCGCTGAAAACATGATTTCTGGTCGTGCATTAAAGCTAGGCGATGTTATCACTTATAAAAATGGCAAAACGGTCGAGATCATGAATACCGATGCAGAAGGGCGCTTAGTGCTCGCTGATGGTCTTATGTACGCAAGCGAACAAAACCCAGAACTTATTATCGACTGTGCAACACTGACGGGCGCGGCAAAAAATGCACTAGGAAATGACTACCATGCATTATTGAGTTTTGATGATGAGCTTTCCCACCAAGCTTTGACCGCGGCGAATCAAGAAAAAGAAGGATTATGGCCATTGCCATTAGCGGACTTTCACCGAGAAATGTTACCTTCAAATTTTGCCGATCTCTCTAATATCAGCACGGGTGATTACTCTCCTGGTGCAAGTACCGCAGCAGCATTCCTGTCTTACTTTGTTGATGACTATAAAAAAGGTTGGCTGCATTTCGATTGTGCTGGCACTTACCGAAAATCAGCAAGTGATAAGTGGGCTGGGGGCGCAACTGGAATGGGAGTAAGAACCTTAGCGCGCTTACTGACAGACCAAGCAAAATAATTTATTTTTCAGCCCTATTGGCTGCTTTTAATGACGATATTAATGAAGCACAAGGAAAGACTATGTCTCTTGAAAGAACATTCTCGATAATAAAACCCGATGCAGTAGAACGAAACTTGATCGGTGAAATCTATCATCGAATTGAAAAAGCGGGCTTACAAGTGATTGCCGCAAAAATGGTACACTTAACGGAAGAGCAAGCAGGTGGCTTTTATGCGGAACATGAAGGCAAGCCTTTTTATGATGCATTAAAAGAATTCATGACATCGGGTCCAATCATGGTTCAGGTTTTAGAAGGCGAAAACGCCATCACACGTTACCGTGAACTGATGGGTAAAACCAACCCAGAAGAAGCCGCCTGTGGCACGATAAGAGCGGATTATGCAATCAGCATGCGTTACAACTCAGTACATGGTTCCGACAGCCCAGAGTCAGCGGCAAGGGAGATTGAGTACTTTTTCCCTGCATCTGAAATTTGCCCACGCCCTGTTAAATAAACGCGTAACCTGAGTGAAGATGCGTTAAGCGAAAAAATACGTTACAAGGTGATTCAAGGCTCCATTTCGATGGAGTCTTTTTTATATTCCCCTAAAAATCAATGATGGATAAACTTTAACCGCTTTACTATGAATGTCTTAGTAAACACAGGGTTTTACAATGCTTGTTGATGCTGCATAAAGCCTGTACAATTCGCGCCCTTCATTATTGTTCTGTCATTGAGAGGCATCATGACCAAAGCTAAAACTAATCTACTCGATTTTGATCGTAAAGGTCTTCGTAAATTTTTCACTGAAGAACTCAATGAAAAGGCTTTTCGAGCAGATCAAGTAATGAAGTGGATGTATCATTTCGGCGTTGATGACTTCGAAAAAATGAACAACATCAATAAGAAGTTGCGAGAAAAATTGCAGTACCGCTGTGAAATTGTTGCTCCTGTGGTTTCTGAAGCTCAGTACTCTACAGACGGTACGATCAAATGGGCAATGCGTGTAGGCGATCAAGACGTTGAAACTGTTTATATTCCAGATGGCGAGCGAGCCACGCTATGTGTATCTTCACAAGTCGGTTGTGCTTTGGAGTGTAAATTCTGTTCTACCGCGCAGCAGGGCTTTAACCGTAACCTCAAAGTATCTGAAATTGTAGGTCAAATTTGGCGAGCAGCACGAGAGATCGGCCTAGAGAAAGAAACCGGTCGTCGACCAATTACTAACGTTGTGATGATGGGTATGGGTGAACCTCTACTCAACATGAAGAACCTTATTCCATCTCTAGAGATTATGCTTGATGATCTCGGTTTTTCACTGTCTAAACGACGTGTGACGGTATCGACCTCCGGTGTGGTTTCTGGTCTTGATCAAATGACTGACAACATTGATGTCGCTTTGGCTATTTCTCTGCACGCCCCCAATGATGCATTACGTAGTCAAATTATGCCGATCAATGATCGTTGGGACATTCAAGATTTCCTCGCGTCTGTGCGTCGTTATATTGCATCTTCAAACGCAAACCGTGGCAAAGTTACCGTTGAGTATGTGTTATTGGATCATGTGAATGACGACATGGACCATGCCCGTGAATTGGCCGTATTAATGAAAGATACGCCTTGTAAGATAAACCTGATTCCTTTTAATCCTTATCCTGGTTCGCCATACAAAAAGCCAAGTAACTCTCGGATTGATCGTTTCCAGAAAACATTGATGGAATACAATTACACCGTGACAGTACGAAAAACACGTGGCGATGATATCGATGCCGCTTGTGGTCAGTTGGTCGGTGACGTTATTGACCGAACTAAACGCACCAAAGCAAAGCTTTCTGTCGGTGAAACCATCCCAACAACATCGCTTTAGGGGGAATCGTTGAACAAAGCCAGAGCTTGCTCTGGCTTTGTTGTATTCACATTTTGAAATTAAATCCGTTCATATCTTTGTAAGTTTTGTGAAAAACCTTGACCTGTCTGCGATTTTGGCTGCAAGGACATATTGTTAATCGCCTAATATCTATTAGAATTGCTAATTAGTCTGAAGTTTCAGATTTGATTCATCTTTTGGAAAGGTTTTTGAGGTAAATACCTTGAATTTTTCTATTTTGAGTGAGGTTCGTTCCTCCACAACTATCTGTTTTTGTACATTGAACTGACTACCAACTATAACGAATAAAGGTTATCAGTGAACAAGAACCACCAAACGAGAAGTACATTACTAATGAGTACTGAACAAGATATCGTGACTGAAGAGCCACAAGTGGCAGAAAAAACAACAGAAGCGGGCACGCTGCTCAAAGAGCGTCGTATTGAATTAGGGCTGACTCAAAAACAAATCGCCGATCGTCTACGTCTCAGATTATCGATCATTGAAGGCATTGAAGAGAACCATTTTGAATCAGGCCAAGTGGCGACATTTACTCGCGGCTATCTACGATCGTACGCCAAAGCTGTGAATATGGATGAGCAAGTTGTTTTGGATGCTTTAGCAGATTGTGGTGATGCCCAACCTCAAGAACAGCCAATGATGAGCTTTTCAAGACAAACCAAACGTGAGCGTAACGATAGCCGTATCATGATGCTCACATGGGGGATCTTGGCGATAATCATCGCAATTTCTTCTCTCTGGTGGTGGCAAAATCAACTGCAAGACACATTAGTTGTATCAAACAGTGACGACGTCGAAATTGAAGAGCCAGTTACTGATATAAACCAACCTACACCCGTTGACACTATTGAGTCTGCCGAAGTCATCACACCAATGGCGCCACCACAGGAAAGTACCGCCTTAGAACAGGGTCCTATTGAGTCTACTGACATCTCGCTTGAAGATGACAGCGCTTCAACTTCAGGTCAGCAGACAGAAGCAAACATAATGTCTAACGATGAGATCAAGACTTTAAGCAGTGACAATGTCAGTATTCCATCATCGGAAGTGATTGATTCAGCGGTAACGCCCGTTTCAAACAATCTGGAAGCAGAGCCTGTTGCTTCTTTAGAATCAGAGTTATTAAAACCTTTAGCGATGACATTCAGTGCCGATTGCTGGATTCAAGTCAAAGACGCTTCCGGAAAAATACTCTCGACAGGGATTAAGAAAGCCGGCCAAACGATTGAGTTAGGTGCCGAATCACCCGTAAATATTATTCTTGGCGCACCTGAAAGCGTTTCAATGACATTTGCGAGTGAACCTGTTGACCTTTCTGGGTATACTTCAGGTAAAGTAGCCAGATTCACCTTACCTTAGAAATTAACTATGCAATACGAATCCCCTATTAAGCGTCGCCCATCGAAACGTATATACGTTGGTGACGTACCTATTGGTGATGGCGCGCCTATTGCGGTGCAGTCTATGACCAATACACGCACAACGGATGTAGCTGCAACTGTGGCTCAAATTCGAGCACTTGAAAACGTGGGCGCTGATATCGTTCGCGTTTCTGTTCCCACTATGGATGCAGCAGAAGCATTTAAGTTAATCAAACAGCAAGTCTCGGTACCACTCGTTGCCGATATTCATTTTGATTACCGTATCGCACTTAAAGTGGCGGAGTACGGCGTCGATTGCTTACGAATTAACCCAGGTAACATTGGTAGCGAAGAACGTGTTCGCTCGGTGGTAGATTGCGCAAGAGACAAAAATATCCCAATTCGTATTGGCGTCAATGGTGGTTCGCTAGAAAAAGAGATTCAGGTGAAATATGGCGAGCCGACTCCTGCAGCCTTGGTCGAATCGGCGATGAGACATGTCGATATTCTTGACCGTCTTAACTTTGACCAGTTTAAAGTCAGTGTAAAGGCATCAGATGTTTTCTTAGCGGTTGATTCCTATCGATTGCTGGCGAAAAGAATCGATCAACCTCTGCATTTGGGTATTACTGAGGCTGGCGGAGCACGAGCTGGTGCAGTTAAATCATCGGTTGGCTTAGGAATGCTCTTGGCTGAAGGGATCGGTGATACTCTGCGTATATCATTAGCCGCTGATCCGGTTGAAGAAATTAAAGTCGGTTTTGATATTTTAAAATCACTGCGAATTCGCTCTCGAGGCATCAACTTTATTGCTTGTCCAAGCTGTTCTCGTCAAGAGTTTGATGTCATCAGCACAGTCAATGCATTAGAAGAACGCCTAGAAGATATTATTACTCCTATGGATGTCTCCATTATTGGCTGTGTGGTTAATGGCCCTGGTGAAGCTGAAATTTCCCATTTGGGTCTAGCAGGAAGTAATAAAAAAAGCGCATTTTATGAAGACGGTAAACGTCAAAAAGAACGATTTGATAACGATGATCTTGTTGCTCAGTTAGAAGCAAAAATCCGAGCAAAAGCATCACAACTTGATGAAAATAATCGCATCGACATTCGTCAAATCGACAATAACTAATTTACGGTATCTATTGTGGCAAAAACTATTCAAGCAATTCGAGGCATGAACGATTGTCTCCCGACTCAATCTCCGCTGTGGCACAAAGTAGAAGGTGCTGTAAAAAGTGTCATCAACGCTTATGGTTACAATGAAGTTCGTATGCCTATCGTAGAATCAACACATTTATTTAGCCGTGCTATTGGTGAAGTGACGGATGTTGTTGAAAAAGAGATGTACACATTTGAAGACCGCAATGGCGATAGCTTAACCTTACGTCCAGAAGGAACCGCTGGTTGCGTGCGTGCCGGAATTGAAAATGGATTACTGTATAACCAAGAGCAGCGCTTATGGTACATGGGTCCAATGTTTCGTCATGAACGACCTCAGAAAGGCCGATACCGCCAATTTCATCAATGTGGCGTCGAGGTTTTTGGATTGAATGGCCCAGACGTTGATGCCGAACTTATCATGATGACGGCGCGTCTCTGGCGAGAGTTAGGCATCGATAAACATGTTCGTCTAGAGCTTAATTCGATAGGGTCTTTAGATGCACGTGCGAACTACCGTACCGCCTTAATTGCGTACCTAGAGCAGCACGAAGATGTCTTGGATGACGACTGTAAACGACGCATGCACACTAATCCTTTAAGGGTTTTAGATACAAAAAATCCAGACGTTCAAGCTATTTTAGGTGATGCCCCTCGTTTATCTGAATACTTAGATGATGAATCAACGCAACATTTTTCTGGATTGTGTGAACTTCTTGATGCTGCAGGTATCGAATACACAGTCAATGACCGTTTAGTGCGTGGTCTGGATTACTATAATCGAACCGTATTTGAATGGATTACCGAAAGTTTAGGTGCGCAAGGTACCGTTTGTGGCGGTGGCCGTTATGATGGTCTTGTTGAGCAACTGGGTGGAAAATCAACACCGGCAGTCGGTTTTGCCATGGGCTTAGAGCGCTTGGTTCTGATGATGGAGACTCTCGAACTTACCGACGTTCGTCGAAGTGTCGATGTCTACATGATTACCTCTGGTGAAGGCACGATGATGGCAGGAATGAAGCTTGCCGAACAACTTCGTGAGCAGGTTCCAAGTCTTCGAGTGATGAATCACTTCGGCGGCGGCAATTTTAAAAAGCAGTTTAAGCGCGCGGATAAAGTCGGAGCGGCTGTTGCACTGGTGCTGGGCGAAAACGAAGTTGCAGAAAATACAGTGGTATTTAAAGACTTACTTGGTGGAACGCAAGACACGTATTCACAAGTGGATGTTGTTGCTAAATTAGCAGAACTTATTTAATTAACTCCCCATTGATTTGATAATAAATTGATTTTAAGTGGTGCTGAACAGGCATTACTTTTTGAATAATAGAGGACAGCAAGTGGAAGTCTACGATACTGAAGAACAACAAGTAGAAGCGATTAAAGACTGGTGGAAAGAGAACGGTAAAGCCGTGATCTTAGGTGCCGTCGTTGGTCTTGGTGGTCTTTTTGGTTGGCGCTATTATCAAGATGCCGCTCTACAAAGCAAAGAGCAAGCTTCGGAAGCTTATACCGAAGTCATCACCGCGTTGTTGAGCGAGCAGTCAGGCAGTGAAGATAAAGTTCAAAGCTTTATTGAGGCGAATGGTAAATCTGAATATTCGGTACTTGCAGCCCTTCAATTGGCAAAAGTTCAAGTCGAAGAGAGTCAATTGGATGAAGCATTGGCTCAATTAGAGTGGGCAAAAGCCAACAGCAAAGACGAAGCGCTTAAAGCTGTGATCTCTTACCGTATTGCTCGCATTCAAGCAGAACAAGAGAACTACGCTGGTGCTCTAAGTGAGTTGACGAACATTACCGATGCAAACTGGTCTGGTCGTATTGCTGAATTACGCGGTGATATTGAACTAAGAAAAGGCAATAATGATGCGGCTTACGCAGCGTATACTGAAGCACAGCAATCGGCTGATGCAAGCCAAACATTACAGCTTAAGCTTGATGATCTCGCCAAGTAAGGGCTTTTGTAAATGAAAAAATTACTCAGTAGGGTTCTTCTTTCTGCTATCGCTATGGGCACACTTATCGGTTGTGCCAGTGAAGAAGACACCATTATTATGGCCCCCGTACCGTTAGTGGATAGTGAGTTTACACCAGACCAGCAATGGAGCGCTTCTATAGGCAAAGGTGTCGGACACTATTTCTCTAAACTTTCGCCTGAATATGCGTATGACAAAGTCTTTGTGGCAAGCCGCGACGGGTTAGTGAAAGCATTGGATTCCGAAACGGGTAACACTCTTTGGCAAACGGATTTAGAGTTAGAGGTTTCTGCTCGACTATCCGGCGGAATCATTGCCGCTTATAGCCAGATTTATATTGGCAGTGAAAATGGTGAATTGATTGCACTGAATGCTGAAACGGGCGAACAAGCGTGGCGTGTTGAAGTTGATGGTGAAGTTCTAGCGAGACCCGTCGCAGACAGCAATATGATCATCGTTAACACCAGTCGCGGCATGTTGGTCGCGTACGATCAAGCGACGGGGGAGCAAAAGTGGACCATCAGTACAGATGTACCCAACTTGACTTTACGTGGTGACAGCACCCCTGTGACCGTGTCTGGCGGTGTATTCTGGGGAA
>NZ_JBNGCJ010000325.1:0-2471 GCF_049974785.1 Vibrio genomosp. F10 str. 9ZD137 | reverse complement strand
CGAGCGCGGCGGCTGTTTCGGACTTTACGTCCTTCTCGATAAGCCACGGCTTTTTTAAAGCTACGTTGAGTCGCTTCCTTATACACTTTGGCACAACGGATCTCTTCACCGCAGCGCACAATGTACACCGAGGCTTCTTTGCCACTCATTAATTGGCTCTGAACCTCGTCAACTAAACCGTCGTCGACTAAAGGCTGTATTCTCTTAGGTATTTTCATAGCGTCGTTATACATTAGTTCGTAGCGAGATGTAATCATAAGGTGCTAATTAGACGAAAATAGCGACATTTTGCCGAGATATTCATAAGCAACGTAAGCCACTTGTTGTCTGAAAGGCCCCTCTCAATGGTTTACAAGGTACCTTTAAAGCTTAACTCAAATATTACTCAATGAAGTGAAAAAAGAGAGGCGTTTACGCGATGCTATCGATGACGGGTATCTTGAGCAGTGGGTCTGGCTCGTTATCGATAAAGTATGACCACACATGGCGGTAGACAGCGTGTTGACCAGGAAATGGCGTTATCTCAATCGCCTCTTCCAGGGAACACCATTGGTATTCGGTGTGCTCTTCGTTCAATGTTACAGGTTGGTCATCCGGGCAATAAATGGCAAAAACAGGGATCATCTGGAGCACATTGACGTGAGGCTCATAAAACTTGTCGATAAAATGGGCGTTATATAACGTTCTGACCTCGATTTGAGTCTCTTCTTTAAATTCTCTTATGATGGCCTGACACCCATTTTCACTTCCTTCAATGGAGCCTGCTACATGGCACCAATACCCACCTTTGACGCGTTTCATTAGAAGAATTTTTGGTTGGCCATTCACTTTGGAAATGGCGACCCCTGACACGATGGATGTGCTGAGCGGTATCATAGTGGTTCCTATTTTTGTTTATGCCAGCAATCATAGTCGCTGAAGTGGTCAAGTAAAACTGGCACCGGTGTTATTGTTTGCTGTTGGCATAATGGATAATGTTATGAAACACCACAGATTGTTCGCCAATGTTTTTGTACCCATGAGGTTGATTTGCGTTAAATCGGACCGCTTGACCTGGTTTCAGACGATGCCAATTCCCATCAAAGAGCACGGACATTTCTCCGGAGATACACATAATATGTTCCGTCACTCCCGAGTTATGAGCCTCTGATTCGTGCTGATAACCAGTAGCAAGAGTGAGTTCAAAGACTTCAAAACCTAATGCTTGTTCAAAGGGGAACAGCAAGCTAACCAAAAAGCCAGGGTTATAGTCTTCACGCCTCAGTTCATTGGAGTCTCGGAACAAGCTAGTGAGTTCATTTTCATGACTAACACTAATGAAGTTGGAAAATGAGACGTCAAACCCTGACGCAATTTGCCATAACTTCGCCACTGTTGGGCTCGATTCACCACGCTCAATTTGACCCAGCATGGCTTTACTGACACCGGTGGCCTTCGCGGCTTTATCTAGGCTCCAGCCTTTTTCTTTGCGTAGGCGCTTCAAATTATCGCTGACTTTGATTTCTGTTTGCATATTACCCAAATAAATACCTTGTGCGTTATAGCGCACAAATGTTAGCTTATTGTATGGACGTTATAACGCACATTGAGGGCAATTAACATGACCAAGCTAAAGTTTTCTCACATCAGTACAGGGTTTCTCGCGGTATTCATTGGCTATGCAAGCGCTGGCGCCATTATCTTTCAAGCTGCGATGAGTGCAGGCGCAAGTGAGTCTCAAGTTGCATCCTGGTTTTGGGCATTAGGCATTGGTATGGGAGCATCAACCATCATACTGTCTTCTCGTTACAAGAAACCTATCGTTACGGCATGGTCTACACCGGGCGCTGCGTTACTCATCACTTCTTTAGACGGGTTAACCATGAATCAGGCAGTGGCGGCGTTTCTTTTTAGCTCTCTGTTGATTACCCTGATTGGCGTGGCGGGTGTATTTGAAAAACTGTTAAAGCAAATACCCACCTCAATAGCAGCAGCGATGTTAGCGGGTGTGCTGCTGCAGTTCGGATTAGGTATTTTTTCATCCCTTCTGGAAGAGATACAGATCGTTCTCGTGATGTTAGTGCTGTTTATCTTGGCAAAAACGCAGTTAAAGAATTTATTAATCCCCATCATTTTTTGTGTTGCGTTGGTGATGTGCTTGGGAATGGACAAACTGGATGTCGATGAAGTGACGCTTTCGTTAACTCATCCTGTTTTTATCATGCCTGACTTTGACTTGTCCGCATTAATCAGCGTTGGCATTCCACTTTTTATCGTAACCATGGCGTCGCAGAACCTCCCTGGTTTTGCCGTTCTAAAAGCAAATGGATATCAAGTTGAATCTTCAAAAGTCATTGCCGCGACTGGATTCACGGGGTTGGTACTGGCGCCTTTTGGAGGCTTTGCTTTTAATCTAGCTGCGATTACAGGGGCCATTTGTATGGGCCCTAATGCAGATGAAAATCCGAACACACAGATCGGAAGAGCGGTTC
>NZ_JBNGCJ010000324.1:0-5733 GCF_049974785.1 Vibrio genomosp. F10 str. 9ZD137 | reverse complement strand
AAAAATCAGAATCGGAATATACAGGGGCAGAATCAGCAGACTGAGTAATACGCCGCCTTTTTGTAGCCCGACCGTTAGTGCAACCCCGATCGCGCCAATAAAACTCAGAGCAGGTGTTCCTATGATGAGCGTCAACACCACGGCCTTCCACGTCTCGTAATCTAAAGAGAGTAGAATCAATAACAGAGGACTAATGATAATCAGCGGTAATCCTGTCAACACCCAGTGAGCAAACACCTTGGAAATCACCACGACAGGCAGTGGGATAGGCATAAGCATCATCTGCTCTAGAGCACCGTCTTGAAAGTCATCACGAAAAAGGCGCTCTAACGAAAGTAATGCGGACAACAATGCCGCTACCCATACAATCCCTGCAGCTATTCGAGCCAGTAGGTTTGGCTCTGGTCCAATACTCAATGGAAACAAAGTAATGACGATGATAAAAAACCACAGCGGATTAAAAATATCAGCCTGTCGTCGGAAAGCGATCAATAGCTCTCGACGAACAATGGTATTCATAGTAGAGATCATCGTTAGCTACCTAATTTGATTTTTCTTAACTTGGGGTTATCTGTAAACATGTCTTGATGCGTCGTTAACATAACGATGCCTCCGTTTTCTGCGTGTTGCAGAAAAAGAGCTTCAAGCACCTTAACGCCTTGTTTATCGATGGCAGTCAACGGCTCGTCAAGAATCCATAATTTTTGTTTACTCAGCCAAAGACGTGCTAGTGCGACACGACGTTGTTGACCGGCAGACAATTGTGCAACGGGTACATCTTCCCTACCCGCGAGGCCCACTTTAGTCAGTGCGCTGAAAATAGCGTTTTTATCATCAGATTCAGGTGAATGGATGGATTGGTAGAAATGAAGGTTTTCATAAGCCGTCAGCTCTCTCTTAACCCCTGTCTGATGACCAAGAAACAGCAAATCTTGATGGAAAGATTCGCGGTTCGATTCTATATTTTCTTGATTCCAATAGATGTCGCCTTCGTCTCTGTCGCCAAGCCCAGTAATGATGCGTAACAGTGTGGTTTTACCTGTTCCATTACGGCCTTCCACTTGAACCAATTCCCCTTCTTTTACGGTAAAAGACAAAGATTCAAACAGGGCTCTTTCGTCTCGAATGGCAGTGAGCTTTTTTACTTCTAGCATGTGTTGTCATCAAGAAAATTCATGAAACTTATATTAACACAGCCATCGTTATACGAAATAGTCTATCCACATCGTGAGTCACGAAACAACGTAAGGAACTGTTAATATTTAATCACTTTTTGTCTCATTTACCACTTTTTAGTTACAAGTGCTAAAAAAGGAAGCAATGCTTCCTTTTTTGTTATCTTCGATGATGACCTGCTCTTGGTCTCTGTTGAGGCTGCTTGTCTGGTGTGCTTTCCAATGGGGGGACTTTTTCTTTTCCCGTTAACTTATTTTGCAAAGACATCATAAGTTCAGCTTCCGCTTTTGGTAGCTCACACTCTTCAATTAGCTCATGCAACCCAGCACCAAGTTGGACCATTTTACTCGCCCTGGTGTAAAGACGGCCATCACTATCTGCGTGTTCAAGTTCAGACACCCTTTCATCTAAGTGCTTGATGATATCTTGCTGTTCACTGAGCTTTTGACCTAGGCCAACAACGACGGAACGAACTTCAAGTAACTGTTTACTGGACTTTTGCAGTTCTTTATCCAAGCCTCGGATTTGTCGACGATAAATCTCATGCTTTTTTTTTGCATTTGACTTAGAGCGATAGACCAACAAGCCCATCACTAAAACAACCAGGCTCAGTGCTCCCGCTATAATGGGAGCCTCAAACAAGAAATCAGGTGCCATTATAGATGAGCCATGTCATCCCATTCTTCATCTGAAAGAAGCTTGTTAAGATCAACCAAGATAAGAAGCTTACCGTCGCGGTTGCTGACTCCTTGGATGAATTTAGCACTTTCATCGGTACCAACACTTGGTGTGGTATCAATTTCAGAAGAACGTAGGTAAACCACTTCCGCAACACTATCAACCAAGATACCAATCACTTGTCTCTCTGATTCGATAACGATAATTCGAGTGTTGTCAGTGATTTCACCTTCCATCAACCCAAAACGTGAACGGGTATCAATAACGGTAACTACATTGCCACGAAGATTAATAATGCCTAATACGTAATCTGGAGCACCGGGTACTGGCGCTATTTCCGTATAGCGTAAAACTTCTCGCACCTGCATAACATTGATGCCATAAGTTTCTTCTTCAAGTTGGAACGTCACCCACTGAAGCACTTCGTCGTTAGACTGATCTTTTCTTACTTCGACTTCATTAGATTGAGACATACCTTTTCCTCTCTAAGTCGTTTCCGACACAAATACGTTATTTATCGAGTGCTTTTACATCAAGCCCTGCATTAAGCATAGCTATCAATTCTTCAACGTGAATTAAAGCGCACATTTTTTCTTTTACCATTCCCGCAAGCCAAGGGCGTTTTCCTGCCATTTCACGCCAGCGGACTTTGTCTGTATTGAGCGACTCAGTCCCTTTTAATTCGGTACTAGCCAGTCCCCACATACTTTCACCCAACATCACAATATACTGATAGTGATCTTTATGGCTGTCATCTGATAATTTTTCAGACATCACCCACTCGGCCGTATCGACGACATCGAGTTGGTTTTCTTTGCTTGTTTGCAAACCAAGATACCACCCTGGGCGTCCGATAAGATGACTCAGTGTGCCCAATCTATGGATTCCACCCAATTCATCGAGCGGTACTGCAAACATCACACCGTTGACATCAAAATACAGGACTTGAAAGTCTTCAGTTCGTTTCGTGCTTTGCCAAACCTTGGCCGGGCTTTCATTTGCTTGCTCAACCGCTATATCAGTTTCAATATCAACGTGTTGATCTACGATTTCTTGTACTTGATGAACCGGCTCTTCGATAATGGGTGCTTCGATGACAGGTTCAACAAACGCCGTTTCTTCTACCTGTAGGCTCACCGTTTCATCGATTAAAACGTCGTCGACTACGGGCTCTTCTACCACGGTCCAGTCTTGAACCTCTCGCTCCGCTTTGGCCTCTTTTTCCGCGGCTATCTGTCGCGTATTTTGCTCAAGAATTTCGTCTAAATCGAGCTCAGCCACAGGGTTACTTGATTCTAGCTGCTGTAAGAGTCGCTCTACGTCTTCCAGATTCGGAACAGCGATGTCGTCGTCATGAAGTTTATAGAATCGCTTTTCCGTTTGAGCTTCCGGTTGCGGCTCTGGCTCTAATTCTGGTTCGGGTTCTGACTCAAGAAGCGCAGTTTTCGCTTCCGGCATTGCTGGCTCTAGAGTTTCTGTGTCCTCTCCGTCCAACATCGCAGTAAAGTAGTCATCGAGAGCTTGCTCACTAGAAATCATCGATGAATTACTCATTAATGCTTAACCTCTCGAGAAATAATAATAATTGCTTGTATGCGAATACGCCTCTGCTTCCCGCTGCGAAGTGGGAAACCGGTAAATGCCGCAAGCTAGCATCACGAAATTTAGTATCAATCGGAACCGCCGAATTCCAAACCTGATCTGGGTAGTCTTTTTTCAACTGGTTGAGCGTATGTAATGAAGCATTAGTTCGTTTGTCATACATCGTCGGAACGATGGTGACTTTAAACGCTTTATTCCGCGATTTCTGCATAATGTCTAAGGTTCTGACCATTCGCTCTAAACCTTTCATTGCCAAAAACTCGGTTTGAACCGGAATAAGGATACGATCGCTTGCTGCCAGCGCATTAACCATCATGACACCCAAAATAGGAGGGCAATCAATCAAGACATAATCATAATGTTCACGCAATGCGAGAAGTGCACGTTTCAAAATCAAACCCATACCACTTCGGTTACCCATGACACGATCCAACGTCGCAAGTGACATGTGAGCGGGTATAATATCAATCCCCTCGACATCTGACTTCAAAATCAAAGGTGTAACCGTTTGAGTGGTGTATTCTTTCAGTTGAAACAGATCAAATAGGCTTGCCGGCACATCGTCGGAATCATAACCAAGGTAGGTTGTTAAAGAACCATGTGGGTCAGTATCAACCAATAGGACTCTATGTCCTTGCTTACTTAATAAGCCCGCTAAGGTGACGGTAGTGGTTGTTTTCCCTACGCCTCCTTTTTGGTTTGCTACGCTCCAAACTATCATTCAGTTCCCCTACCCTAGACCGACTTCAACGAGCATTCGCTCTGCAATACGATCTAGCGGTAAATCTTCGGTAGAAAGTCCCGCTTTTGCTACGGCCTGTGGCATACCATAAACAACGCAACTTTCTTCATCTTGTGCCCAAATGGTGGCTCCTGCTGTCTTCAGCATTCGAGCGCCTTCTCGACCATCCGCTCCCATACCCGTCAATACCATTGAAAGTACTTTATCTGTATAGATTTTAGCCGCAGACCCGAAGGTAACATCGACACAAGGTTTGTAATTCATGCGTTCGCCGCCATCTATGACTCGTAACCTTGCCGAACCCGGTCGACCGTCAACCATCATCTGTTTGCCTCCCGGAGCCAAATACGCGACGCCCGGACGCAAGACATCACCATCTTGCGCTTCTTTGACTTCAATCTTACACAGCGAGTTCAGTCGACTCGCAAACGCAGACGTAAACGTGGCCGGCATATGTTGAATGAGCAAAATAGGATGTGGATAATTTTGCGGCAGTTTCGTTAAGATCTTCTGCAAAGCAACAGGGCCACCTGTCGAGGTTCCAATCGCTGTTAACTGGTACTTTTTACCACTGGCTTTAAATCGAGTTGCTGCCGTTGGAGCCGAAGGGCGTGTTAATCGAGTTCCCACTGCAGGCTTCGTTGCCAAAGACGATGTGCTCGCTGATGGACGAACAGCAGGGGCCGCTCGTCTCATCATCGCACGCTTAGAGGCTATCTGAATAACACGCTGTTGCAGCAATGACACGGCATCGTCGCGGTTACGTGCAATGTCTTCAAATTTCTTAGGTAGAAAATCAAGAGCGCCCGCATCAAGAGCATCAAGCGTGGCTTTTGCTCCATCGTGAGTCAAAGACGAAAACATCAAAATCGGTGTTGGACAGGCAGCCATTATTTGCTTAACAGCAGTAATGCCATCCATAACCGGCATTTCAATGTCCATGGTGATGACATCAGGCTTAAGAGTTTTCGCTTTTTCTACCGCCTCTTTGCCATTTACGGCAACATCCATCACTTCTAATCGCGATTCCGCATTAATTATCTCGCTAACTCTGCGTCTAAAAAAGCTAGAGTCATCAACCACGAGTACTTTAATCGCCATAGGTTCCCTTTTATCTACTGACTGCAACTAGATTCTTGAAGCGGCAGCGTACTGCTTCAACAAGTCTGGTACGTCTAAAATGAGTGCGATGTGTCCATCACTGGTAATTGTCGCACCTGCCATACCCGGTGTACCTTGTAAAAGCTTATCAAGGGGCTTAATGACCACTTCTTCTTGGCCAATCAAAGCATCAACCACAAATCCAACTCGTTGACTGCCAATTTGAACAATCACGACATGGCCATGGCCTTTTCTAAATTCAACCATTCCGTCTTGAGGCGATAACCAGTTCTGCAAGTAAAACAGTGGGATAGACTTATCACGAACAATGATCGTGAGTTGTCCGTCGACAATATTGGTTCGGCTCAAATCAAGATGGAATATTTCATTGACACTGGCCAGTGGTAGAGCAAACAGAAGATCGGAAGAGCGGT